>JAGBFY010000338.1 GCA_017936245.1 Kiritimatiellia bacterium | reverse complement strand
TTGAGCGCGCCAAGGCTCAGCAGGCAAGTCTCAACACCACCCGTAGCGCACTCGCCGATCTTCGCGTGAAGTTTGAGGCTGAGGTTAGCGACTACAACAAGCTCAAGCCTGAGGTTCGTGCAGCCAAGGTCAACGAGGATGAGCTCAAGCAGAAGGTCTCTCAGGTCAGTCAGGAGAAGATGGTTCTTGAAGAGCAGCTCACAAAGCTGAAGAGTCGTGTTGAGGAGCAGTCCGGAGAGATCACAAGCCTCAAGGATGAAGTCTCCACCGCCAAGGATGAGACGGCTGTCGCCAAGGAAGAGTGCGCTGCCCTTGAGAAGAAGGTTCAGCAGCTCCAGAAGCTCATGCAGCAGATGGCGCAGCAGCAGAGCCAGTCCGCTGGCGCTCCCGTCGCCGGTGGTGCTTCTGCCGTCACCTCGCTTCCTGCCGGAAACAAGGGTAAGGTTGCCGATGTCAACAACAAGCTCATGTTCTGCGTGATTGAGTTCTCCGATGAGGCCATGGATCAGATGATTGGTTCCGCCCGCAAGAATGCGCTTCCCGCGCTTACGCTCGGCGTTCTCCGCAAGGGCTTCAAGGGTGCGGCTGGTGAATTTGTCGGCAAGGTTCGTCTTCGTCAGTCGGTCGCCGGCAAGAACTTCGTGATTGCCGATATTCTTGGCGACTGGAGCCAGGCTCCCATGGAAAAGGGTGATGTCATTTTCGCTGAGTAAATGGCTTTTGCTGGCGGCTCTTGCTTTTGCCGCCGGGTGCATCGCCGACACTGCGGAGGATTCAGATCTTCCGTGGGCGAGGGATCAAGGCTGGGAAGGGCAGGTTCCGATTCCAGGAAACATGCCGGGTCAGTATGATTGAGAATGTGACATTCATTGCAAGCGAGGGCGGCATCCGGTTGGATGCCGCTTTGCTTATGCGGTTTCCTTCCGTGCCGAGGGCGTTCGCCCGTGAGGCTTGCGAATCTGGTTATGTGAAAGTCAATGGACGCGTTGCGCCGAAGGGGTTGAAACTCAAAGGCGGCGAACGGATTGAGGTGACCCGTCTTGATGAAATACAGGATAATTCTCCTGCTCCAGATAGATCGGTGCGTCCGCGCTGCATATTCGAGGATGATGCGCTCCTAGCGTTCGACAAGCCGGCAGGGATGTCTGTACAGCCGCTTACGCGCAAAGAGACTGGTACTCTGATGAATGGGGTTGTTGCCCGCTGGCCTGAGTGCGTTGGCGTTGGGGACAGTCCCCTGATGGCGGGTGCGTTGCATCGGATAGATTCAGGAACCTCCGGCCTTGTGCTTGTTGCCCGGAATGCGATGGCGTTTGAAAATCTCCGTTCCCAGTTTTCTGCACAGACTGTAAAGAAAACCTACCTTGCGCTTGTTGAAGGTGCAGTTGCCTTTGGCGGTACTCTTGAGAACGATCTTGTTCATATGCCGGGTCTTGGATACTGCAAGATGGTGGATTTGCGAAAGGGAAGGCTCTCCGAGTCGGAGCGTCGTGCCCTTGCCAGTAAGGCTCTCCATGCGATCACATCATATACTCCTGTCGGGAGGACATGTGTGGGCAATGAGGAACGCACTCTTCTTGAAGTTACGATCTATACCGGCGTTACGCATCAGATACGAGCACAGCTTGCTCTTGCAGGGATGCATATCGTGAACGACAGGCTCTATGGTGCGTTTGCCGTCGAGAACATGACCGGACATTGTCTTCACGCCTTGGCGGCATCGTTCAACCATCCAATATCTGGCGAACTTTGTGAGGTTCGCACTGCTCTTCCTGAATGGTGGACCGAATAGCATTGATTTGATCATGGATAAAAGCGGAAGAAAAGGAACGGTTCTTGTAACCGGCGGCACGTGTCGGATCGGGAAGGCGATTGCCGACGCGCTGCGCAATGCAGGATGGAATGTACTTACATCTTCGCATAGAGAAGATTCCGGCGCGGACTTCATTCAGGATCTTTCCGAACCTTCCGGTGCAGTGAAACTTTATTCAGCGGCACTTGCTACCGCTCCGGACGATTTTTGCGCGATTGTGAACAACGCTGCGCTTTTCAGGGGTGATTCTACTGTGCTTGAGACGGTGAATCTGATGGCTCCCAGGAAACTTACCATGCTTCTCGCAGGGCGCGAAGGAGTGAAGTGTTCGGTCGTGAACATCCTGGACGCCAAGTTGCTTGGGTCTTCTTTGCCGGGCGATTCTGCATATGCAAAGACGAAGCGTGAACTCCTCGCCGATACGCGCAAGTATGCAGCATTGTTCGCCGAGACTCTTCGGGTCAATGCTGTAGCTCCAGGACCGGTTCTGCCGCCCGAAGGTGTGCATGAACCTGCCGGCGAGACGTTGCTGCCTCGCCGCCCTGCGCCAGAGGATGTGGCTTCTGCGGTTCTTTATCTTCTGGGGGCGGAAACCGTGACCGGAACTGTCATCCCCGTCGACTCTGGACAGCACTTGCTTTAAGGTCTGACCCCGAAGTTCTGTGTTCAGGACAGAAGTGACTGTAGCGTTCTTCGCACGTACAACCTTCCGAATTATGCTTCAAAAAAGGCGGCACAGAACGGTTGATTTTTGGTATAATTTGGCGTTGGAGAAATAAATACTTTCATGAAGACAAGAAAAATCGACGTTGACAAAGGTGTCACGTTCGGAGACGGAGCCCTGACATTCATCGCCGGGCCGTGCGTGATCGAGAGCCGGAAGATGGCTTTCGATCTCGCTGAGCGTTTGTCTGCATTGGCGGATAAACTGAAGGTGAAGTACATCTTCAAGGCGAGTTTCGACAAGGCGAACCGCACGAGCGTGGATTCCTATCGCGGCCCTGGAATCGACGAGGGTCTTGATATCCTTGCGGAGATCCGCGCGAGGTTTGACGTGCCTGTCCTGACCGATGTCCACGAGCCGTGGCAGTGCGCCCGCGTGGCAGAGGTGTGCGATGTGCTTCAGATCCCTGCGTTCCTCGCCCGTCAGACGGATCTTGTCGTTGCAGCAGGTGAAACCGGTGCTGTCGTGAACGTTAAGAAAGGGCAGTTCATGGCACCGGAGGATATGGCGCAGGTCATCCGCAAGATCGAGTCCACAGGCAACAGGCGCATCGTCCTTTGCGAGCGCGGTGCAAGCTTCGGATACCGCAACCTTGTCGCCGACATGCGCTCGCTTCTTATAATGCGCGAGTTCGGCTACCCGGTAGTTATGGACGCGACCCACTCGGTTCAGCGTCCCGGCGGGCTCGGCACAGGTTCGGGCGGTGATGGACGCTTCGCGCCTGCGATCGCACGCGCCGCTGTCGCCACCGGTGTTGATGGTGTATTCATGGAAACGCACATGAATCCGAAGAAGGCGCTTTCCGATTCCGCGAACGCGATTGCGTTCCGCGAGGTCGAGGGACTTTGGCGCAAGCTGATCGCCATTAATGAAATAGTTGTGAACCTGAAAGGCTGATCCGGAAGTGAGAATTCGTATTGCCCATATTCTTGTGTCGATATTCGCTGTGAGCGCGATGCTGGCGGCGTATGCATTCGATTCCGGGAAGTGGCTTGCCGAACGTGGGGACGATTCCGACATGCTCCGTCTCCGGGCGGCATACGAGGATTGCATCAAGAAGATTGAGGCTCCGGCCGAGAACGTTGCGTTCCCGCTGGAGACGTATCCGGACGGGACGGTGAAGAGCCGTCTTCGCGCCGGTCGGGCATATATGTTCCTCGATACAGGTTTCATCTGGGGTGAGAACATCCGCGTCGAGCAGTACAAGTCTGACGGCAAGACGGTCGAAGGCTTCCTCACCGCCGACAACTGCATCGTCGACCGCAAGTCAAAGTCCGGCTGGGTGCAGGGTAATGCGCACATGGATTGGGACGGCACCGCGATCAAGGGACGCGGCATCTACTTTTCGTTCGAACGTGAATTCATAAAGATATTCTCCCAGACCGAGATACGCGCAAAGTCGCTCAAGCTTGGCTCCGGTAAGGAACTGCTTCAATGACAGAGGTTGAAATGGTGTATAGAAAGAAGGAAATTTTTGTTGTTGCGGTGACGGTGCTTTGCTCTGTCATGGCGAATCTGTCGTCCGCAGATGCGACGGCCGACTCCATCATGTTTCGCAGAAAGCCAGCGGCAGCTGCAGTGCCGAAGCAGGCGGTGCAGGAGACCGTCGTTCAGCCTGTTGCGGTTGAGGCCGTTGAGTCTCCAAAGCCGGAGAAGGAGACAAAGGAGTCAGTGAAGGTCGCTGATGTCTCCGTTGAGAAGGCCGCTACCGAAGAACCGGCGACTGATGCTGCTGAAAAGAAAGTCGAGAAGAAAGAGAAGAAAGCGCCGCCGCGCGATGCGATCATCACGGCTGACCGCACGGACTACGACCGCAAGGAGGGCGTAGTGCTCTTTGACCGAAATGTCTATGTGGATGACGAACAGTATCAGATGCACACCGACCGGCTGTTCCTTTTCCTTGACGGCACGAACGACCTGAAGCGTCTTGTCGCTATCGGGAACGTGGCCATCACGAACGAGAACCGCCGCGCCTACTGCGCCCGTGCCACGTTCAACAAGAAGTTAGGCCGCATTGTGATGTATTCCAGCGACGAGATTACGGCTTCGCTCCGTGAAGAGGGCAAGAAAGGCTCTGAGGTAAAGGGCGAGAAGATTACGTTCTGGATCGATTCGGAGCAGGTCGAGGTCGAGAATCCCGTCATCACGATGCCGGGAGGGTTCGGTGGCGGCGGCAAGGACGGCTTGAAGAAGGCTTTGGGGAGGTGACCGTGGGCGATCCAGTCTTAGACGCGATGAACGAGATGGTGGCGGAGCGGGGCGAGCCCGATCTGATTGCCACCGGTCTCGTAAAGTCGTACGGCGACCGCACCGTGGTGAACGGCATGAACGTGAACTGCCGTTGCGGTGAGATTGTAGGGCTGCTCGGTCCAAACGGGGCGGGCAAGACGACCACATTCTACATGATCGTCGGGCTGGTCAAGCCGAACGAGGGCAAGGTGGAGTTCCGCGGACAGGATCTCACGAAGATGCCGGTGTTCATGCGCGCGCGCCGCGGGCTTGGCTATCTGGCGCAGGAGGCGTCCATCTTCCGCAAGCTTTCGGTATGGGACAACGTGATGGCGATTCTTGAAACGCTCAAGATGTCCAGGAAGGACCGCAAGGCCCGGTGCGAGGAGCTGCTGGCTACGTTCGATCTCATGAAGGTTGCGAAGCAGCCCGCATACACGCTTTCCGGCGGCGAGCGCCGCAAGCTTGAGATAGCCCGCGCTCTGGTGCGCAGACCGTCCATCCTGATGCTTGACGAACCGTTCGCCGGCGTTGATCCGCTCGCCGTGAACGACATTCAGGACATCGTGCGCCGTCTTCGCGATCAGGGGTTGGGCGTGATCATCACGGACCACAACGTCCGTGAGACGCTCAGCGTTGTCGACCGCGCTTACCTTGTGTACAACGGCCGCCTTCTGAAGGAAGGTACGTCAAACGAACTTGTAAACGATCCGGAGGTCCGCGCCAAGTATCTTGGCGAGGATTTCCACATGTAATAAGAAAAACCAAATAGGAGGAACATAACATGGCCAGCATAGAAATCACAATGCGTCACTCCGACGTTCGGATCGAAGCTCTTAAGGATTACGCCCAGATGCGTATGGAGAAACTCTGCAAGTCTTTTCCGAAGGTGACCAAGGTCACGTGCGTGATCGACATCGACGTCAAGAAGCACATGTATATGGCTGAAGTCGTCGCGAACCGCCTCGGCACCACCGCTGTTGGCGCAAAGGAGTTCTCCGAATCCTCGAAGAGCGTGATTGACGCCGCCGCCGCACGTGCGGAGCGTCAGCTTCTCAAGATGCGCGTCAAGGCTCGCAAGGGTAATGTCCGCGCCGCCCGCAAGGGATCGGTACGCAACTGAATGTGACGGAGTGAAATGACCGAAGAGGCAAAGCGCAAGGCGCCCGGATTTACGTTGCGCCAGTTTGTGAAGGCAGGCGGGGAACGGCTTAAGCTGAGTGTCGTCGTGGATGCCGGATTGGATCATCCGGTGATAGAACCCATGATGTATCGCCCGGGGCTTGCCCTCACAGGCTTTTTCGGTCATTTCGCCAAACACCGCATCCAGGTGATCGGGAAGGCGGAAAGCGCCTATCTTGAGAGTCTCGGCAGGGAAGAGCGTCTGAAGCGCGTTAAGGCGCTCTTCGAGAACGGCGCAT
>JAGBFY010000337.1 GCA_017936245.1 Kiritimatiellia bacterium | reverse complement strand
GGAGGAGTGTGGGCGGAATCGCCCGCGACACCGGCTTTTCCGAGATGCTTTCGCATCGCGCGCTCAACGCCGGACGCACTTTGCAGGAAACGAGCTTTTCCGACGGAACGAAGGTGACGGTGGACTTTGACTGTGGTAAAATATCGGTTTTCAAGAAAGGCAAGGAATGACATGAAAAGTATCTTTTGCGCATTATTTGCGGCGGTGGCGCTCGCTGCGTTCGCGGACGTGAGCCTTGACGGAAGCTGGAGCTTCCGTTTCGAAGAGGGGAAAATGCTGGAGGCCGCGTCCGGCGTAGACTTCCCGGCGGCGGACACGATTCCTGTTCCCGCATGCTACGATATGATGCCGAAGTGGTACATGAAGCGGGGCACGGGTCTCTACCGCCGCACGTTCACGCTTGCCGCGCCGATGAAGGACGCGGTTCTCGTCGTCGATGGGATGGGTGTGCGCGCCAAGTTCGAGATCGACGGAAAAAGCCTTGGAGTCCATCCCTATCCGTATGCGAGACTTGAGGTTCCGGTCGGTCATCTCTCCGCCGGTGAACACACCATATTCGCGGCGGTGGACAACACGCTCGCGTGGCCTCAGGTCAAGATGGCCAGGCCGTACTATGACTTCTACCTCTACGGAGGCTTCTACCACGGCGTGAAACTCGTCGAGCGCAAACCCAAGGTGTTCGTGCGCACGCTCGACTACCGCACAGGCAAGATCGAAGTGCAGGTTGAGGGCGGCGAGAAGAAGACGATGACGGTGCCAGACTTCAAGTGCTGGAGCCCAGAAGAACCCAATCTCACTACAATTGAAGTCGCTGGGCGCAAGGTGCGTTTCGGCATACGCCAGATCGAGGCGCGGAACCGCAAGATCTACCTCAATGGCAAGGAGATATTCCTCAAGGGCTTCAACCGCCACGAATCCGACTGGCTCAACGGAGCCGCAACCGGTGAGGCCGTGATGCTGCAGGACATACAGCGGCTCAAGGCGCTCGGGGGCAACTTCATCCGCGGGGCGCACTACCAGCAGTGCGAGAGGTTTCTCGACCTCTGCGATGAAAACGGCGTCATGGTCTGGGAGGAGTCGCTCGGGTGGGGCAACGGACAGGACTACACGAACAGGAATTTCAAGCCGAACGAACTTACCGACGAAGAGTTCTGCGAGATGCAGGTGCACCAGACGCGCGAAATGGTCCGCGCCAGCTTCAACCATCCTTCTGTCGTCATATACGGTTTCCTCAACGAGTGCGCAAGCCAGAAGCCCGAATGCAAGGTTCTCGTGGACAGGCTGATCGAGACGATTCGGGCGGAAGACACCGGGCGCCTCGTGACCTTCGCCTGCAACATCACGGGGAAGGACATCTGCAACACAAACACCGACATAATCGCGTTCAATACCTATCCCGGGACAATACCGATGCAGCCGGGAACAGAGGCCGAGTTCCGGAAGAACGTATCCGGAACGTTCAACGATATCGTCAGAAAGTTCCGCGAACGCTATCCCGACAAGCCGATCATGGTCTCGGAGTCCGGCTGCGGCGGCGAGTTCGGCAGACGCGGAGAGTACGCCTCCCCGAACACCGAAGAGTTCCAGAACGAGTACCTGACGGACATCTTCGAGACGCTGTGGGCCAATCCTGACGTCGTCGGCTTCTCCATCTGGCAGATGAACGACGGGCGTACGCGCGAACGTTTCGGAGGAGTTGCTGTTTCGGCATTTTTCGGAGGATCGGTCGCGGGCGTATTCGACCGTTTGCGCCGTCCGAAACTTTCGGCCGAGACGGTCCGCAAGTACTTCAACCTCAAACCGTAAAGGGGTTGGTCGCCTGTCGGAGGGAATTGGGTGTAAATGCCGTAAGCATAAAACCATACCATGCTGAAAAATGAAAGTGGAAACAAATATGAGAGGTCTGACATGCATTGCGTTGGTTTCGGTATCAGCTTTTGCGGAACCCCATCCCTCCCGCCGATCAGCGTTTTGGCGCATACTCCGGTTCCGGTATGCGCCCACCCCGATGTTCCGAAGGAACTTCATTTCGGCAAGGAGAGCGCTATGCCGACGAGGAAATGAATGAGTTTACAGCCCTTGGGTACGAAAAGCTTACGCAAGACCGGCCACAAATGGAGCGCAATTGTGTTGAAAAAAAAAATGTTTTTGGTAATATAGTGTGCCATCTTGAAAAAGGAGGAACTGGAACTGAATTAATTGAAAAAGCCTGCCCTTACTTCTGTGAATGGGGTGGCAATGGGGATTGTATATTTATGGTCAAGGCCAGATTTAATGATGTCGGCATGAGGATTGCCATCAGATAATAAGCAGGAATAGACAAGGAGGAGCCGCCACCTCCCGGAGGTTCTTCTGTTCCAAGGTAGGATTTCATCAATAAAAGAAAGGATAAAGAAAATGGAAGTAGTCAAGATGGGCGATTTTACGCTTGAGAAACTTATCGGACCTGCCGAATATGGCGACAAGCTCGGTCTTTACGCACGTGTGATCGTGCCGCCGAAGACCGCAGTTCCGTATCATCAGCACGTTGGCGACAGCGAGGTGTACTACATTCTCTCCGGTGAGGGTGAGTATGATGACAATGGCGTGAAGCGCATGGTCAAGACAGGCGACGTCACCTGGACGCCTGACGGTTCGTCGCACGGTCTGGTGAACACCGGCGACACGGATCTTACGTTCATGGCTCTCATCATCAAGAGCTGACGTTTGCATGACTGTCACACTCAAGATAGAGAAGAACGTCTATGGCGGCGATGGCCTCGGCCGCCTCGGGGACGGGCGCGTATGCTTCGTCCCCGGCGTTTTTGCAGGCGAGACGGTGCGTGCAGAACTGACGGAGCAGAAGAAGAGTTTCGTCAGGGCCAGATGCGTGGAGGTGGTCGAGGCGTCGCCGGACCGCATCCGCGGTTTCGGTGCTTCAACTTCAGCGGAATCGCCGACCGTCCCGGGTATGGTGTATGCTGACGTTAACTACGCCGCCGAACTGCGCTTCAAGGAGGAGCAGCTCGGGAACTTTATGGAGCGTGTAGGACAGTCCTATACGCACATTGAGGTCGTTGCCGGCAAAAGCCGTAACTACCGGAACAAGGTGACGTACCATCTTCAGCAGGTGAGCGGAAAGTGGCTTATCGGATACCGCCGTGAATTCTCGCACGATGTGATTGATATCGAGTATGACCCTCTCGCCTGCAAGGAGATTAACGATGCGCTTCCGTCCATACGCGCCGGGGTGCTTTCGATGCTTACGCAGGGGGCGCGGAACGTCCGCCGGGAAGCGCGTGAACGCTCCACCGTTACGATCCGATGGACGCTGGACGATGGAGTGCGCTGGTGGTTGGGCAAGGCACCGGAAGGTCTGGAGCTTGTTGAACGCACTTGCGGTCTCAGATTCAACGTATCGGCTGACGGATTCTATCAGGTTAATCCCGAAATAGGCGAAAAGCTTGTCCGGGCCGTTGTCGATGCATATGCGGATGGGGTTGAGGCGTCTCCGGACGTAGTCGATCTCTACAGCGGTGTGGGCGTGTTCGGCCTTTCATGCGTCAATGGCGTGAGGGGCAGGGGATTGCCGTGCCAGCCTCGGATCGTGGGCATTGAGAGCGGACGTAGGGCCGTTGCCGCTGCAAAGGTGAACGCAAAAACGGCAGGAATCGCCGCGAACTTCTTCTGCGAGCGCGTAGGTGGCAGTCTGCAGCGCATACGCATCAGTGACAGCGCTACGGTGATCGTAGATCCGCCGAGAGGCGGCATGGAGCGCAATGTTCCGCCGTTTCTTGCAAACTCCAAAGCGAAACGCCTATTCTACGTATCCTGCGATCCGGCAACACTCACACGCGATCTTCAGTCGCTTGTGAAGTCGTACCGCATAAAGCGTGTGAGACTTTTCGACATGTTTCCGCGTACCGCCCGCTTCGAGACGCTTGTGGAGCTTGAGAAATAGACGGAAGCATTCCCGGTGGATTGAAGATCCGCAATGGGCGCGTTCATATTTGTTGAGGATACGGTAGGTTGACGTAAGGTGTCGTCAGGAAAGACAGACAGGACGCAGGAATTGGCGACGGCCCGTCTCGGGTCGTTGCTTTTCAGGTATTCATGGCCTGCGCTTGTGGCGATGAGCCTCAATGCGCTTTATGCCGTGGTGGATAGGTTCTACATCGGTAGGGGGTGCGGTGAGGACTCGATGGCGGGTCTCACCCTTACGTTCCCGGTGATGCTTCTTCTCGGCGCGTTCGGCGTTTTTGTTGGGGCGGGACACTCTGCCGTCCTTTCAATCAGGCTTGGGGAGGGGAACAGGATCGCTTGCGAGAAGCTTCTTGGCCAGCTTGTGGCGTTCAAGCTGCTGTTCTTTTTCATTCTGCCGCCACTTCTGTTCCTCAACGCCGACACGGTGCTCGGATGGTGCGGAGGCGACAAGGTCTCTCCGGAGGCGTTCGCCGCCGGAAGAAGCTATCTGAGGCTTGTCGTATTCTCGCATCTTTTCAGTCATCTTGCCTTCGGTTTGTCAGCGATGATGCGCGCAGAGGGCAATGCGGTCAATTCGATGGTATGCATGATCGTCGGTTTCGGTGCAAACCTGATTCTTGATCCGATCCTGATTTTCGGAATTGATTTGCCGTCGGTTGGAATCAAGTTGCGTCCGATGGGCATTGAAGGCGCGGCATGGGCTACGAACATCGCAATGTTCCTGAGCTTTGCATGGGCGGCGCGGTACTATCTTTGCGGATGCAGTGCGGTGCGGTTCCGCTTCCGCAGGATCGGCTTCCATCGCGGGAGTTTGGCGAAACCGATCGGCATTGGTCTTTCTCCGTTCCTGCAGCAGCTGATGGGCGCTCTGATAAACCTTTCGCTTGCGGCGGCGTTCGGGTATTGGGCGGCAGATTCTGCGTCTGCCACGAAACAGATAGCATCGCTCGGCGTGTTCCAAAGCGTGCTGATACTTGTAATAATGCCGATTCTCGGAACGCAGCAAGGTCTCCAGCCGATATTAGGCTACAATTGGGGTGCACGGAATTTCGCCCGTGTGCGTGATACATTCGTGCTTGGGTTCTGGATTACGACGGTTCTATGTGTGCTGGCTAGCGTCATCCAGACGGTTCCTCCATTGCCTAAGATGGTGGCTTGTCTTTTTGTGGATTCCGCGAATACGTCGCTGCTTGCGACTGCGGCGCACGATCTTACCGTGTCGAACTGCATGCTCTGGACAATATCGATAAACGTGGTCGCAACGACGTATTTCCAGTCCATCGGGCATCCGCGGACTGCAATTTTTCCTATTCACCCTCTAGTGACAAACAAGCCTTTCTCCAACGACAGCGTCAAATCAACCACGATATTCACTCCATTCGTTCCCAATTGGAACAACTAAGCGAAATAGAATACACGTTAAAGCAGCAATTCAAAGAAGTTTCCAGATCGTTTATGGTGACCGAGGATGAAGAGAATGAATTGAAAGAGTTCAAATGCCAGCTCCTTCACCAAGTGGAGTCCTTGTTGTACTTAGACCAACATATGATCTTCGATCCTGGTAAGAGATGGTTATAATAATGCTAATAGTTATTGAACTGATTGAACTGATTGAACTGATTTAGATAATTTTCTCTTGTATTCAATGGCTGAGGAATAGATGTAAAGGAAGATGATCGTGCGAAAATATCGTTTCTACGACAGCAAGATGTTCACACGATTTGTGGGAAAATTGCAACTATTACAGCACAAATTAATGCAAAACGGGAGCAAAAGGAAAAGACAAAGAAACAGCTTGAGATTGTCCAAACGAGTAGGAATGTGTCTTTGAGGAGAAAGACAATTATGAGTGTAGAATGGAATGCTTTGTTACAAGAGAAGAATGGTTTGAAGGCGGAGCTGATGGAGGCAGTGAAAGAACAGACAAATTTGATCGTACGTACAAGTTATAACGTGCAATATGTAATGTATAGAAGTGAGGACAGACAATCTTTATGGGGATAATTAAATCCTTGGGGTAGATGCTCTTGTTTGTTCTGATTAAAGGAAATCAACTGGTCGCGTACAATCCTTGCTATTTGCCATATATAGCAAACAAACATTGGCAAATGTAGAACAAAAAATAAACGAAAGAATGATTTACTTTACAAAGAAGAACAACCGGAATAAATCTCCTACAAGAAGCTATTACAAAGTCAGATAATAATAATAATGCATCTACTCCTCTCAATTGACTGCAAGACAATCCTACAGCTATCATATAAAGACAAGTAATCCATAAGACGTATATAATGGAAGAACAAAATGATATGGGCGTTTCATTGCTCTTTTTTCCAAATACCAAAAAACAACACAGATGGAGAATATGGAAAAGGAAGTCACAGAATACTTCTTCGGAAGAACAGTAGTATACAAGGAAG
>JAGBFY010000336.1 GCA_017936245.1 Kiritimatiellia bacterium | reverse complement strand
GGGGTGGACTTTGGGTGGCTCTTTATGGATAACCATGCAAAAGGAGCCAAAATGCACCCGAAAAAACTCTCGATTCCGTCCTTCAGACCGACAGTCTATCAGGACTTTTTCACCCCCGAAAACGCAGCGCTCGACATTGCCGCTGCAGTCACCGGATCGACCTCGCTTCTATCGCGCAACATCTGGCGAAAACGACTTGAAATCCTTGGCGAAGAAGCCTTCCGCAACGAGCTGTTTCTCTTCTGGAGCGATCTCCGCGCAGGTGAGGAAGTGCGCCGCCGTGAACGTGTGTTCACCGCCCGGTTGAACAAGGCTATCGCCGCCAAAGCGGAATTATAATGCGGAGCGCCGACCATGAGCATTTCAATCCTCCGCATTCCGTCCAATGGGCGGCACATCGTTCCTCTTTGGTTCAAGGACATCCTTCACGCAATCATCTATTCCGATTGCGTACAGGCATACACGGCGATTCACGCGATAGCCCTGTTTTTAGGGGCTGAAACGCATGACAGGCGCATACTCGCGCTTCATGCACACGGACTGAACCATACGCAGATTGCCGCCCGTCTCAAGGTATCTCGGTACAGCATAATCAGAGCGATGAACCGGTTCTTAAAACTGGCCGACAGCGACACACTTCAGCGGATGCAAACGTCACCGATGGCCGCAGACATCCTCGACATATTCCTTGCAAGAAACTACTCGCACAGCGAAAACATCCATACTGCCATCGCGTTTCTATGGGGCTTGTCATGTACCGAACTCGGAGTGCTTTCGGCACTTCTTCGGGGCCTTACGGAAAGCGAAGCGATTGAACATGCATGCGTCAGCAAATCACGGTATCACACGGTCAAAAAACACCTGCTTGAATTGCTCTATTTGGGGCGGAAATCCGCAGTGAGAAAAGCTGCAAAAAAATCCTCGTGGTCATTGCGAGAAACAGACCGATATGATATCATTTGCGGCGTGAACGGAAATGTGTACTTTTCCGTCCACTTTGAGGGATTTATCTTGTATAAATCGCGCTATTTGCCGCCATTATTGGTGATTATGTTTTCAGCAAAACACCCCTACACCACAAAATCCGCGTAAACCCACACTTCGCACATGGGGTCAAAGCTGAATTATTAGCTTCATAAACCTAGATTCAGCTTCCGTAAAATCTGAAAATTATGCTGTTACGACAACATGAACAACCGATTGCAAGCGGCAATCAAAGGCATGGGATTCGTCGCAACAGACGGTGATTATATCGCCTGTGAAATCGAATCCCATTCAAGATAGTTTGCACCTCCAGCCGAAAACCGAGAGATGAATTCACGAACAAGAATTTCGATTGAGGCAGGAATATCGCATCTTTCCGTTGGATCAACATGTTCCAGGACGCGAAAAACATCATTTCGGTGCTTGAGCGCATCATTTCGCCGACGGGCATCTCCAGTCTGTGCATATTCCTCCATCAGATTCAGATATGCCGCAATCTTAAATACGATCAGAGATTCTGATTTCAGACACTTGAATCCGTGAATAATCCGGCAATGTGCAAGTGCATACTGGTAAAGTTCCTCTTCCAAAACCATTGCGGACATGCTTTCATCCCGTTCCACTGACAACGGCGTATAGCGAATGCCGGGGATATCCAGCAACGAATGGGAGAGAAGCTCTACCTTGTTTGGATAATCGGCATTTTTCGGATTCAGAAAACGATAATAGTGTGGACGCTCTTTTGAGAAGTAGCATTCATAGGCGCCCTCTTCAATGAATCTGTGGAATGCCAACTTGAATTCATCGGTAAGATTATCTGTAACAACCAGAAGGTCGATATCATGCGTGACACGCGCACGATTGGCAACCCCTTTGGCGCTGTCATACTGTCCAAGCACCATCTGGACTGCTGTTCCGCCGATGAGGATGAATGACTCGCGATGTGGCAGGAACGCCGTTTCAAATCTTTTGAATCCGACTATCATAGAACATTCTCCAGAAGACTCTCAATAGCGATGTTGATTCGCGCATCCGGCGAATCCCTCAAAGAAAGATAAAGCGAAAGCGGATCCACACGCCCTTCAATGGCAAGAAGCCGCGGATCATAACGCCACACCTCTATCTGTACCCCGTTGTATTTCTTTATCTTCCTTGCTTCCAAGGTGCGAAACTCTGACTGCGCCATTGCAAATATCCGCTCATTTTCAGGAGCCAGATCGGACAGTTCCGACAAAGCCGAGTACCCGGCTGTCACCGGATTGCTCACATTTCCTGTATAGCGTATTCGCTTAAGCACAGGCGTACGCAAGCATTTCTCCGCCGACCGCCATAGCAGGCGCCGCTCTTGAGGCAGACAGATGAAACGATTACGGCCGACCTTGTCCAACGTAGCCAGCTGGTGGTACTCAAGCTCCTGACAGGCACGAGTCAGATACACGCAGTTAATTGACAGCTCCTTTTGCAGGGCCGCATACGATACATTCCCCTCTTTGGCATGAAAAAGCAGAGTGCGAAGAAACACAAGCTGCGCACAGGGAGAAAGAAAATCGCGCAAAAACGCTTTTTCCGCCCGTTCATACGCATTTGGAGGTACAAGCACCGCATATGGCGGAACATACATCTGCCGTCCCGGAACGATATAGTTGACTTTTGATTTCCTCAAGTACTCGCTGTATTCGCTATCCGCAAAATCTAAAACCGCGATTGGATGAACTGCGGCGGCAAGTTTTCGGTAAACGGAAACAAGTTCATCAGGCGACTCTTGCACCTTGGGTTCAAAAGCTATGCGAGGCTTCCCAAATATCGTAAGCATGCAAGCATCATAACGCAAGGAAACGGATGCCGGGAATTGCGAAAACAGATCATACCCGCAAACGTCGGAACATTCGATTCCGCACGCCTTCAAGTATTTCTGCATTTTCTTCAATGCCTTCATACTATTACCTCTGTAATGTAATTATTCATTATTACCTTTAAAGTGCAAGTATTATAACACAGATCAACTATAAAGAACAAGCCACTTTCCCAGCGTTTACAACTCTATTTTGTCATTTTTGCCGATAAAGTCACTTCCCATTCTGATCCGCTCGAAACTTGCGCATCCATTCTCTGAATGTCGAATACGACATGCCGCAGAGCTGTGCCGCCTCTCGGCCTGAAATCTCGCCGCATCTCACCATCTCCACCGCCTCAGCAAACTCCGGCGGCATTTTGCGCCGCGGCCGCCCGAAGCGCACTCCGCGTTTCTTCGCCTCGGCGATCCCCTGCCGCTGGCGTGTGAGAATCGCTTCGCGTTCGAACTGCGCACAGTACGCGAGCACCTGCAGAACGAGATCGGCAATGAACGTTCCGAGCAGATTTTTGTTCTTGCGCGTATCGAGCAGCGGCATGTCGAGAACCTGCACTTCCGCACCGAGCGTTTTCGTGATCCAGCGCCATTCATCCTGCACCTCGCCATAGCTGCGCCCGAGCCGGTCGATGCTCTGAACGACAAGCAGATCCCCTTTTCGCAAGCGCCGCCGCAGACGCTTCCATGCCGGACGGCTGAAATCCTTTCCCGACTTGCGGTCTATGAAGATCGATTTTCGCTCCACACCAGACGCGAGAAGCGCGGTGAGCTGCCGGTCGGCATGCTGATCGGTTGTCGAGACGCGGGCGTATCCGTATGTGGCCATTTTTGTTCCTTTCATTTTGGGCAGCTGTACACCTTTTGGGGAGGGGGCTAGGGGGGTGGGGCTTTACAGTGTATCGTGTGGTTAT
>JAGBFY010000335.1 GCA_017936245.1 Kiritimatiellia bacterium | reverse complement strand
GTGAGAAGGGGGTGTACGTCACAACCGACCTGTTCGTGTCGCGGCGCATTCCGTGGCGGTCGATCGGGGAGGCGCGTGATGGAAGCCCCAGACATTTCAAGGTGCTCATGCATTTCCATGAAGGCGCCAAGTCCAACTATCTTGCCTTTGCCAGGAATCTGCTCAATCACGTAAACCCATATACGAAGCTCAGATATGCCGATGATCCTACGCTTGCATGGATTTCTCTTGTCAACGAGGGGAATATATGCAACTGGGACATCAAGCCGTTCAAGATGTATGAGCATTTAGTGTTGCCGAAGTGGCGCGCATGGTTGGCGAGGCGCAGGGCGTCCAATCCGGAGTACTCCAAAATTCCGGATACCTTGCCTCCGGCAGTGGTTGAGATACCCAAAGACGATAGGGTGGTGGCCTTCACGGAAAAGCTTGCGGCGAATGCGGAAAAGATGTCCGCCAAGTCTCATGTGATGGCGTTTCAGCATTTCTTGGCTTCAATAGAGGGTGAGTTCTTTGATGAAATGAAGCGTGTGCTTCGGGATGAGCTTGGTTGCCGGGCTCTTCTGACAAACATGAACGCAATGCGCTTTATCGCTGCAGGAGAGCTTGTGCGCAATAGATTCGACTATGTGGATTACCATTACTACTATGCTCATCCGAATTTTCTCGGACCGCGCCTGACGCTTCCGGCGCGAATCAGCAGGAATGGTTCCACCAACATCAGGAATGTGGATGAGTTTGGGGTGCCGTATGGAATAGCACGTCGCATATTCGGACATCCGTTCACTATCTCGGAGTACAACTATTGTCCTCCATGGAAGAACAGGTCGGCGTGCGCCTTCTTGAACGGAGTGACGGCGGCGATGCAGGGATGGAGTGCCTTGTGGAGATTCTGCTGGACGTGCAGTAGTGCAGGCGCTGTGGATTCCTCTAGGAAGGGTCTGAACCATTTTGACATGGCGGGAGATCCCTGTGCAACGGCGACGGAGAGGGCTATCTTCTGTCTTTTCATGCGCAGGGACATGGCTGAACTTGATGCAATGTACCCCAATCATTTTCCTCCGTCCGAAGTGAAGAAACTCGGATGGAAGACCAAGGATCTGACGCGTACTTCTTTCGGCTGGGTGGCATATCGCGCAAAGGTCGGCGAAATTGTGGCAGAGGAGTTGCCGAAAGGGGTTAAATGTTTTAAGCGGTATTCAACCACGATGCCCGAGAAGACCAGGCGTGAAATCTATGAAGATATGGGGCTCCGCCCGGGGGATACCGTGAGTTCGGTTGACGGTGCGGTGAAAGTGGACAGGAAAAAAGGCACGATTACGGTGGATACGCCGCGTACGGCAGGGGGATTTCAGGAAGGGACTGGTATAGTGGAAACCAGTCGCCTGCGAGCGGATGTGCATGGGCCGCATACGGCAGTGTGGGTGAGCTCCCTTGACGGCAGGCCGATTGAGGGAACCGATCGCCTTCTCCTGGTCTTGATCGGCGATGTGCAGAATGACGGAATAGAGTACGAGGACGAATCGAGGAATGTGCTTCGACGGTGGGGAAAACAGGTAGGGCGCATAGCAATGCGCACAAGCGCCGATGTCTCGATCGGTCTCATGCCGGCACGGTGGAAAGTCTATGCGCTGAAACCCGACGGGGCGAGAAAGCGCGAAATCGCCGGCAGGTTTGTGGACGGCAGGTTGGTTTTCTGCGCCGATACCGCCGGAGATCCCAATGAGGCCGAGTTCTATTATGAAATAGTCGCTGAGAAAAATCTGTGAGCGTATGGAATCAAGGAGTGATTATGAATTACAGAATGGTGGCATTGACGGTTTCGGTGGTTCTTTCCGTGTCGGTCTTGCATGGTCTGGAATTCAAGATTGAACGGGACATATCGTACCGGTCGGCTGAATCTTTGTCGGAGGAAGGGGACTATGCCCGGAATCGCTGTAAACTTGACCTGAGATTCCCTGTTGGGGTGACGAACTTTGCCACGGTGGTGTATTTTCATGGTGGAGGAATCGTCTGGGGGAAAAAGGGCGGTTTCCTGTGGCCGGAGGAGGCAATGGATCATGATCCAGTTGCTCTCGTGTCAGGCGGATACAGGCTTCTCACCAATGCCACGCCAGAACAGTCGATAAGCGATGCGGCGGCGGCAGTTGCGTGGACGCTCAGGAACATCTCCCGCTATGG
>JAGBFY010000334.1 GCA_017936245.1 Kiritimatiellia bacterium | reverse complement strand
GGCGTTTGATGCGGCATAGGGATAGAAACACTTGTCATTGCATGAATCTAGCGACCCACACGAAATAGTACGCGAGATGTTTCCGGTAATATTACCCCGCAAGCGCCAAATGTCACTTTATTTTATCGAATCAAATGCCTCTGCATACCGCAATCCAAATATGCGAAGTGATTCGGTGTTGAAATGGAGATTGTCGCGGTTTGGCGTGAGACCATTAGCTGGCACCACACGATAATCCTTTATCTTGCCTTTCCAGCCATGAAGCTGAGAATTGATCTCGCGCCACAGAACCTTATTCCCATTTTTGCTCTTGTAGGTTTCAAGATATCCGCCCAATTCGCCGGCGATAAACGGAACCTCGCCAAGCTCCCTTCTGAACGACTTTATCATGGACTCGAATTTCGCGCCCCACTTGGGCGCACGCTCAAGCGTGGCGTCACTTTCCCCTTGATGCCAGAGAATCCCTCTGAGCTTACCGCTTTTCAGGGCCGTCTTCGCCCTCTTCACCGCGTTCAACCAAAGATCGCCTCCCTCAACCCACCTGTCGATCCGCGTTCCACCCACAGCGCAAGGGATAAGCCCAATCTTTACGTCCTTGTTCTTGTCCGCCATGGTACGGGCAAACGAAGCCGCAAGCCCGGCGCCGGCGCTCTTCTTGTCGAAGTGTATCGGTTCTTCCGCCCGCTGCCATTCCCCATTTGCATCCAGCTTGAATATCCTGTCGGCATTGATTCTGTTTACATCTTTCAAAGCTCCGCGCCCTGCCATATTGGACTGACCGACAAGCAGATAAAGATCCATACTCTCGGCAGCAGCAAAAGATTTTGCCGCGCAAAACGCCACCATCATGATAATTAACAAAGCTCTCATCGTCCACCTCCTTATAAGTTGTAATTTACAGATTTTTTGAATATGTTCTGAAGCATTTCCAATTGTCAGACGATCTCCAATTACTTATCAATCTGCCGCAACATTTCTCATGCCTGATATTCTACCAAACTACACTCATTACAACAATGCTGTAACAGGTTTTCTATAAACAAAATCACGACTCCCACACCGTACGATCCGCAAAGAATCCACGGTTCAAATCCTTCATTTTCCAGAAAATCGCTTTACTGCGGCTTCATGGTGAGGCGTCCGCAGTCCATGATGTGGTTTGACCCCGTCACGCATCGGCCATTTTCAGAGCAGAGGTAGAGAATATAATCGACAAGTTCCTGCGGCTCGGCCTGCGTATCAAGAAGCGTCTTCATTCCCGCCATGCCCGGACGCGTCATTACAGGACCTGGCGTTACGCAGAACGCCCTTATGCCATACGGTGCGCCTGCAAGGGCGAGTCCTTTCACAAAGGTGAAGAGTCCAGACTTCGCCGTGCCGTACATAGCCCCTTTCGCATCGCATTCGAATCCGGAAGTTGAGCCGATACAGCAGATGACACCGCCGTTTCTGCCATTCACCATCGCAGGCATGCATGCGCGGGCAAAATATATCGCGCCCTTGAGATTTACGTCGATACCCCAGTCCAGCACTTCAACGGGCTGTTCAAAGAACGGAACCATACTTTGGCACATACGCGGCTCATACCCGCCGGCAAAGGGAATCACAATGTCGATACGCCCCGTCTTTTCAAGCGCAATGGCGGCCGCCTTCTCTGCATCGGCATAGTTACGCACGTCCACAACAAGCGAATATGTCCTGCCGCAGCCAACAGAACCGACTTCCTTGACCGCCTGTTTAAGCGAATCTTCATTGATGTCGCACATCACGACAGCCGCACCTGTGCGCACAAACTCTTTCGCCGCGAGAAGCCCCATACCGCTTCCTGCGCCGGTAATGACTACAGTCTTATCTTCGAATTCAATCGGTTTCATTTATACACCTGCTTTACAACTCTACTTGAACTCTTCCGCCACTGCATCAACAAGCTGGCGGGTTTCAGGGTCGAAGGAAAGGCCGATGAGATGAATCGGAAGACCCGAAGCAAGATAGGGCGCGGCATAATTCTTCTCGCGAATCTGCTTGAACGCCCTGTCTACCGGCTCGCCGACCTTAAGTTCGAAGATGAAAACGCCGTTCACATGGCTCGCCACGATATCGGCTCGTCCGTTCGCCTGAACATCCTCCATCGTGAAGCGGAAACCGCTTCCTGCCAAAAGAAATGAAAGGCAACGGGCATAGGAGTTTTCGTGAACACGCCCTTCCGTAGAACCGTAGGCCATTGCCGCATAGAGAGATCTGAGTCCGAGGAAGAAATCCGGGAACGCACCGCCACGGAGCTTAGCCCCTAAACTTGCCGCCCAAACGGCATCTTTTTCTGCGGCAACCCCTGCCATCAGCAAATTCAAATCCTTGCGCACCTCTTCATCCGGTACACCAAGGGTATACAACCCTTCCGAATAATCTTTGATTGTCAGATAGCCTGTCTGAAAAAGCATTCCTATCGGCTTCAAATCTGCCAAGTTTGTAACATCGAACTCCAACTCTGACACAAACTGGGTCTTGTCCGGATCTATCGCCAGCATATCAGAACGCTTAAGATAGTTCATAAGCGATGACGGACGACCTGTCGATGACCAGGTGGCTCGAAAATAAGGTTCTTTCGCATCCAAAGTAAGCGCAACGGAAATCGGATTGTACACCGTTGCCGGATTGATATGCGAAAAGCGAAAACCGTTGTACCAACGCTTCATCTCAGC
>JAGBFY010000333.1 GCA_017936245.1 Kiritimatiellia bacterium | reverse complement strand
TAGGGGCCAAGCGAATCCAGCAGACCGAGTCCGACAGTACCGATCACCTGAGAATTCGAATATAGCTGATAATCGCTTCCTGTGCCGCCACGGATAAATCGGGCATCTCCTGAGGAGCAGTCTGCAACTCCATCTCCATTAATCTCCATTCCATGCGCGAAACAGCCTACAGCGCTCGCTTTGTCGAATGTCAGATTTTTATCACTCTTGAAAATGCACCCTCCATACTTAAAATCACTCCCGTCTTTGGTATCGGCCTCAATCGTGCAGAAATACGCCTGGCCGGCCGCCCCATCAAATGCATTTTCCGCACAAATGACACTTCCGACAGAACGGCCGTTCCTGACAGCTGTATTTTTGTTTTTGTCAAATCGGCACCTGATGGTCGTACCGCCTATCTGTACAGCCGCAACATTGATATTGTTGGTGATTATGCAATCAACAGCGTAATACGAGTAGACATTCACCACCGTATGAAAAGCGCCGCCGCCTTCAGTCGCTGATTCGCTCTTGCCTCGCGTTAAAGTAAAGCCTTGAATCGCGGAAGGGTTCGCCATGCGCACGCAACGGCAAGAATCCAATCCGTCAATGATGGTATTCACGGGACCTTTCTCCGCAAGAATCCGCACACGGCGATACCACCAGGTTTCTCCACTCGGAATGTTTATAACGCTAGTTGCTCCATCTTTTGCCGTGTACACGCCGGGCTTCACCCGGATAATGGAATACTTGATGTTACCGCTACCCGTTCCATTCGGCACTGAATCGACGGCCGGCTGGATTGTCTTGTACGGATGAGACTCGCTGCCGATATCGGAACCGTCGTAAGCATCATCGCCGTTCTGCCCATCAACCCATATTGTCTTAGTTGGTTTACGGGTCTTAAGCGAAACCTCTTTCACATCCGATGGAAGATATATCCCTATCCATCCGTTTGTGTCAGGCACATATACATTCCCGGAGGAAGCATCCTCGTACCACACCACTTCTGCTGGACCAATGTCACTCCTGCGAATCTTACACATCTCCACCCGATTGGTGAAATGCACGTAAGAGCCTGCGTGCCAGCCGTTCCATCCGTAGCTTTCGCATTCCCATGATGCATCAGCTTCACTTTTGAACGCCGGCGCGTCACCTGCCTTCTCCTGGTGGCATCCGGCCGTTATTCGACCTTCCCGCGGTATCTCTTTCCCCGCAAAATCGATATAACGCAGATCTTCTCTCCCCTCCGGCATCGGCACCTTTTCAAGAAATGCGGGATCACCCAATCCGTCCGCACCGGACAATGATGTAGGTCGGAAATCTCCCAGTGCCGGAGCGCAGAAACCGTATGCTGGCGCATTCGTATTGCATGTCTTGGCGGAATCTTCCTTTGTGTAGTTCGTGGAACCGGCAGAAAAAAGGCAGTTCGACAAGACAACCGGCGAACTTGTGGAACTTGACGCGAATTTCTTGAAGGAATTCTCTGTGACGATGGAATTGTACACATGAGGCTGATCCGACGAATATAGATACCCTGCAGACCCATTGCAGGCAACAGTACATCCGACCATTGTTGACGGAGAATGAAAAAGATAGCTGATTCCTTGATTCCTAACGACGAGACAATTCAGCATCTTGGCGCCATGCGCAACCGTCCCGTAGTTCTTCGTCTTATCGGAGGGGCGGACTGTCGTGTTGGAGGTGAAAAGGCAT
>JAGBFY010000332.1 GCA_017936245.1 Kiritimatiellia bacterium | reverse complement strand
GTATGACCATGCCGGGAAGGTCATTGTCCGCGATCCGTTCGCATTGCGTTCCGGCAAGGATGGCCGTCGTCGTGTCGTGATGGTCGGCAGCGTTCCGGCGGCGGCGGAGGCATATGCCGTACAGTTCGGTTTCGACAGACCGAATCTCGTAGGGGATGAATTTGTGAAGCTGGATTCTCTTGAGTTCAGCGTCATGCCGCACGAAACCGATCAGGCATGGATGCATGCGCCCGTCCCTGAGGCTCCCCGTATCAAGATAATGAGCGAAACGCCGTTTCTGGACCGAAAGGCGGATCTGAAGATATCGGTAACGTCGGGACGTCCTATTGATTGGTCAACCCTCAAGATAACCCTCGACGGCAAGGATGTCACAAAGAAGTTCAAACGTGAAGGCGACATATTGACGTACAGTCCGGTGAAGAAATGGGAAAAAGGACTTCACAAGGCGAAGGTGACGCTTGTTGATCCCGAGGAAGGTACGGCAATCACTGCAGAAAAGGTGTTCTATTTCGGGTATGAGGCAAAAGCCGCACCTTCTGTGACATTGCGTGATGACGGCGTGACGCTCGTCGGCGGCAAACCGTTCTTTCCGATAGGGATTTATGGTGTTCGCACCCATCCCGCAAACGGAAACAATCTTGAAAAGGCGGTGAAGGATGTTGCCGAGGCCGGGTTCAACTTTGTTCATTCGTACCAGGCCGGCTCGACGAAGGAGTTTCTTGATCTTGCCCATAAGTACGGTTTGAGGACTTGGACGGGCACAAGAATACCGGGTACTAATTTCGTTGAGACACTCCGTAAACATCCTGCCGTTCTTGCGTGGTATGTGGGAGATGATACAGCCATGCATTACACGCCGCAGCAGATATATGACCGTGTCGACGGCGTGAACGCGATTGATCCGCGACACATCACATGCCAGGCGGATGTGATGAACAGCGGTGATGCCGTCTCAAGCTACCGTCCGTTCGTGAAGGTTACGGATGTGTTCATGCCGGAGATATATCCGGTGCACGGAATCAAGCCGGATCCGTTGGAGAAGTGCGTGGCCGTCACGATACGCGACATGAAACGATTCAAGCAGGATGTCGCCGAGACGAAGGATGACAAGCCTCATGCGATCTGGCCGATCATCCAGTATTTCAAGGGCTGGACCTCGTGGAAGCGTTTCCCGAACAGGGACGAGCTTTATGCGATGACCTTTGCGTCGATTGCGCACGGAGCGCACGGAATCACATGGTACACGTACGGTGGGGTTGTGGACCCCACCAAGAAGAAAGACAATCACGGCATCACTTCCACGCCTGAAACCTGGTGCAACATGACCAACATTGTCGGGCGTCTGCGTGAACTCTCGCCGATGCTGCTCACCAGAACGCCGCCGCAGCCAGCCCCTGCGAGGATACTGTCGGGTCCGGCGGTCGATGTTTTGGGCAATGAGTCGATATCCATGCTGCTGAAACGCTACCGCGGAGAGACCTACCTAATCGCCGTCAACGGTACGCTCAAGGATGTGACGGCTGAGTTTGATATCGGTGGATATTCCGACAGGGCTCAGGTGATGTGGGAGAACCGCGAGATCTCCGTTCAGAACGGAAAGATCACGGATCGGTTTGCGCCTTTTGCCGTTCATGTGTACAAGGTTGCGGATCCCATTTCCTATATCGCCCATCAGGGAGAAGAGGCATTGGCTCCCGGACATTCCCTTGCGGCATACCGCATTGCCGCCGGAAACAGGCTTGATTTCCTCAAACTCGATCTTCGTGAAACGAAGGATGGTCACGTCGTCCTTCAGCACGACGGAACCATGAAGGCGGCCATGGGCTGGGATGTGAGCATCCTCAGCCATACTCTTGCGGAAATCCGTGAACGCGCCACCTTCAAGCCGCGCGGTGGATATGACAACGAGAAGATCGTCACTTTGCCGGAAGCTCTTCAGATCGCAAAGGGCATGAAACAGGGCATATGGCTCGACTTCAAGCATTTCACGCCGAAATTCGCGGAGAAGGTGTTCGCTCTGGCGGATGAGGCCGGTTTCACTTCCGACAGGATAATGGTCGCTACGTTCACCAAACCTGCCTTGCGGTGGGTGCAGAAAAACCGTCCGCAGGTGCGCCGGGTTGCACATACTTTCGTCCGCAAGGTGAAGGGCGGATTCCAGATGAATGCTGGCGATGAACTCAGGATATATCCGACGCTTGAATCGGTCGCGGAAGGGCTTGTGGCTCATGCGAAGGATTATGGCCTCCACGGATTCAACATGCCTCACATCTACCGGAACGAAAGACAGCTCTATCATACGCCGCCGGCGCTCGTGAAGAGTCTGAGAAAATCAGGATATTGGATCTCCATCTGGTTTGCGTACGATCCCGGCACGGCGGAATACTATCGGGAGGCCGGAGCCAACGCATTCGTGACGAACTGGAAGGAGCGCACGTTCCCGGAATTCCATCGGCATAGGGAGCGGTGGGCGAATATGATGCGCCTTCTCGCTATGGTTCCGGAGAATATCAAGGATGCAGGTTCGAAACGCAGAAACGAGGCGCTCTATTTCTGTACGTGGGAACCCCGTCTCGCTTCCGAAATCATTGAAGCGTCGGGGAAGTGGCCTGCAACGCCGAAAGAGGTAATCGATATCCTCGAAACTGCATCCTGGAAGATGCCTGAGGCGCGAGAACCCCAAAAGTAAAGAGAGTGCCGAGATGATGAAGAGATTCGGATTCCTTTTGATGTGCGTATGCGGCCTTTCGTCGCTGTACGCTGCCGAAATATATGACGTTCGATCGTTCGGCGCCAAGGGGGATGGTGTTGTGAAGGATACCGCCGCCATTCAGAAGGCTCTGGACGCTTGCGCAGGGAAGGGCGGGCGTGTCATTCTGCCGCGCGGCACTTATCTTTCAGGCTCGATATATGTCGGTAGCGATACGGAACTGCATCTTGAGGAGGGCGCGGTTCTTCTCGGCAGCCCCGATCTCAACGACTACAACGCCGACGATGCATATCCGCAGAACCATGGAAGCGTTCGCGAAGGATGGAGCGCAAAGCATCTCATTCTTGTGCTCGAAAAGAAGAACGTCAAGAT
This sequence comes from Kiritimatiellia bacterium, assembly GCA_017936245.1. GTDB lineage: Bacteria > Verrucomicrobiota > Kiritimatiellia > RFP12 > UBA1067 > UBA1731. The sequence goes on along the minus strand of JAGBFY010000332.1, from coordinate 3,684 downwards.
AACGGGCAGAGGAACAATCGACGGAAACGGCAGAGCGTTCTTCGATGAGAAGATTGTGTATCGGCACAAGAAGGGATGGAGACACGGAGCCCGCAACGCCAAAGGTAAGAGGAGTGAACAGCGCCGGCCCGGACAGGAGATCGTTTTCATCGAGTGCGCGGACGTCGAGGTGCGCGATGTTACATTCAAGGACATGTGCTGCTGGAGCTGTCTATTCCATGGCTGCGAGAATGTCGTTGTCGGCGGAGTGACGGTGCGCAACGGATTCCACAACATCAACACCGACGCATTCGATATCGACAGCTGCCGGAACGTAAGCATTGGCGATTGCGATGTGATAACCGGCGATGATGCGGTGGCCATCCGCGGTAATCCCCGTCGGCTCAAAGATCCGTCGAAGGTCTGCGAGAACATCAGGGTGTCGAACATCGTCTGCAAGGTACAGGCGTCGGCCGTCCGGATTGGTGTCGGCAACGGAACGATCCGCAATGTGCATATTTCTGACATGAAGATAAAAGAGGCGGGCACTGGGCTTCATGTACAGTGCTGCTACGGAACGCCGAAGGGAGAAGGCAAGCTTGGGGTCGACATATCGGACATTGTGTTCGAGCGCATTGAGATTGATAATGCATGTTCGCCTGTGACCGTGACCGCAGGGTCATCCGCATCGTCGGCGGTTCTGAAGAACATCGAGTTCCGTGAGATAATGTCGAAGTCGCTTCTGCCGCCCGAGATTGTTGGAATGGGCAAGACCCGTCCGTGCGACATCGCTTTCCGCGACTGTTCGTTTACCGTGGGCAAGCCGATTCCTGGAGCGAAACCCGAAGACAAGTTTGATCTCAGCGAAGGCGGAGGAAAGGGTGCATTCGTCATCAGAAACGCGGATCGCATATCCCTCAAGAATACTGTCGTAGATTTGTATTCGGAGGATTCCCCCGCAGTGGTAGATCTTGTGAAAAACGGGTCGTTCGAAGTTCGCGGACAGGAACATGTGTGGAAGTTACCGGAGGGCTGGCAGATTTCCCGCGGGTTCGGGCGTAACGGCGGTGGCGGTCTCGTGTTTGATACGGCGGAACCGCTCAAAAAAACGGTTTGGGCCGAACAGACGTTCGATGTCGAATCCGGCAGGGTCTATGACCTTGACGCGTACGTTGAAGGGCAGCTCGATTCACCCAATGGAATCTATGTGATGGCGCATTTCCTGGACGCGGAGGGCAGGAAGGTGGGATTCGCTCGCACCATTTCCCATGGAGCCAACAGGAAATGGGGTAAGGTCAGCGCCCGCACGAAACGCCTTCCCGAGAAGGCGAAGAAGGTGAGCATCTGCCTCGTTGTCCCTCAGGGAGCAAAAGGAAAGGTTTTCTTCGATGATGTGTCATTCAGGCTTTTCAAGGTGGAACCCGTGACGGCAATGTGTTCTTCATGCTACCGGAACGAGGCTGTAATCGGTGAGCCGCCGGTGGTTTTCTTCGCGGGAATAGATCTCGACGATACGGATTGCACGATGGAGAATGCGGATATCGCATTCTCGTACGACGGAGTGGACGGAATGCGCAAGCGTCGCAAGGCATCCAAATTCGACGGCATAGACGCATCCGTGGAAGTCGATCCTGCAGAGATGAAGCTCGGCGAACAGGAGATCACCGCCGAGGTCGTGCGCAAGAACGGAACCGTTGCCGGGAAGAGATCCATCGCCTTTTCGGTGTTTGAGAAACGACCTGCACGTCCGGTGTACATCGACCGGAACAGACGGGTGATCGTTAACGAAAAGCCTTTTTTCCCGATTGCCTTGTATTGCACCCGCGCAGAGTCAAATATCGTGGAGTTGGTAGGAAAATCGCCGTTCAATTCTATAATGGCCTATTCCAAGGTTGATTTGGCAATGCTCGATTGGTGCCGGTCGCATGGGGTTATGGTCAGTCCCCATTGCGGGGATCTTTCTTCCTCCGAGAAAGGCATCGGCCGCAGGGTCTCGCTCTTTTCTGGACATCCGGCCATCCTTGGCTGGCTCATGAACGACGAACGGCCGCTTGCGATGATTCCCCAGCTGATCACACGGAATAGGACAATTATTGAAAACGATAAGGGACGTCATCCCACCTGGGCCGTTCTCTATCAGGTGGATGACATGCGCGGCTATGTCGGCACGTGCGATGCGATAGGAAGCGATCCCTATCCGATTCCGCATGCGTCCGTGAAACTTGCGCATGATTGGGCCGAGAAGACACGCAAGGCCACTTTCGGGGCAATGTCCTTGTGGCAGACCATTCAGATATTCGACTGGGCTGCGTACAAGACAAAGGGTGTTCCGGGAACGGATGTTTCGAAATATCGCGCCACTACGCTTGCTGAGATGAAGATAATGGCATGGTTCCAGATAGCTAGCGGGGCGAATGCGCTTTTCATGTATTCCTACAACCCGCTGATGAAGATGGACTGGCGCGACCCGTTCGAGAAGAAATGGGCTGAGGTTTGTGAGTGTGCAAATGAGATCGCCGCCGTTTCTGATATCATCCTTTCCGTGGAGAAGGCCCCTGAACTCAAGGATCTTCCCGCCGGTCTTTCCGTCCGTGCATGGCGCAAGGACGGAAAGGTGCATCTTCTTGTCTGCAACGCATCAGGCAAAAGTTTGAAGAGAAAACTGCCTCTTTCTGCAGAATTCTCTGGAAAGATGCGTACAGTGTTCGGAGGCGGAGCTGTCCGTGAAGGGGACTCTCTGTCGCTGGACTTCCCGTTGGAAGGATACGCATTCCTGACCTTCGAACGCTGAATTCGAACAGAAATCTCCCCAAAATGCTAAGTAATAGGGTGTGAGAATTATTCCGAACTGAATTCTCATTCATCCATACTGCGTCACTTCTGTGAGAAGTGTTCCCAATAAACAGAATTCTCGGTAGTTCCCTTTGTTATGCCGACAGAGAATTAATCCGAAGAGAATTCTCATTTTGCGGGATGGAGCGGCGAAATGTTATTGAGTTATGAACAAGTTATTATAACCTGTTTATAACTCAATAAGTTTATAAGTCTGTGCATAACTGTTTATAACTTAGGGGTTGATATAAACTCAAGGTTATAGGATAATATGCGGCGTTGGAGAAATCAGATGCAGAACGTATCAAAGACTATATGTCAGGCTTTTAAGGACGCACGACGCGCCCTTGGCTTGTCGCAGTCTGTTCTGGCGGATGAAATCGGATGTCATCAGGAAGCCATCTCCATGTTTGAGCGTGGCAATGCCACAAAGCTTTCAGAGGAATATGTTTCCAAGATAGCAAAGCGCCTTGGCATTGATATCCAGAAGCTACAGGATGAAGAGGAGAGTGTAGGAAAGCCTGCCGAAGTTTCCGTATCGGTTGGCTACTGCCCAGAATGTGAATGTCCATCAAACTCTTCGTATACCGTGGGTGGCCGCAGTTTCTACAGAATAACCCTGCAGAAGGGGATATATTGCTCCCATTGCGGTGAAGTGCTTGAAAAGCGTTGTCCTTCCTGTGGAGCTGCGCTTAATGAGGGTGCATGCTGCACTATGTGCGGTTCAAGATATATCACTTGAAAGGGTGATTCATGAAAAACGAATCCAGAGGCTATGGCTTTGGAACGTTCAAAGGGGTGTTCACTCCAAGCATACTCACCATCATCGGTGTGGTCATGTATCTGCGCTTCGGGTGGGTACTTGGCTCTGTG
>JAGBFY010000331.1 GCA_017936245.1 Kiritimatiellia bacterium | reverse complement strand
CGCTGCGGAATTATATGCGGCACAATTCGATATCACACAATCCTGTACAATGCACATATCGCGCGCAGCACCAAGAATCGCACCGCTGTTGAACGGTTTTCCATAGTCTCCACTTTCCCCATTTGATGGGTACGCGCATCCATCCACAAGTGTAAAACCTTTCAGCAGCGAACCGGCTGCCATATATACGCTTCTCACCGAGTTTGAACCGCAGCCGATATCGTCTGTAAACCCGTCCGTTCCCTTCTGGCCTACGATAAAGGTCTTGCCAACGTCGCCATCCGCAACCAACGAGCGACCGGTTGGAATATAAACACGGGAATCGGGATCTTCCGACACCTGCTTCAATGAACCATAACCCTCCACGTAGCGGCCTTCCGCCGCATGGACCGTATCGCCACTCCTCGTCATCGCCATCGCGGCGGCAAGCGTCTTTTTCGCGCTTCTCGGAGTAAATCCGCAATTTGCGTCATCACCATTGGGGTCAGCATACCAATCCTTCGTATAGATGGCCTCAGCGAAGATTCCGCCGCCGGCCGCAGCAACATCAGCAGCGGAGAATGTAATCTTAAGGTCTTGCGCATCGTCAAACCTGTTAGTGACCCCGTTCACGACAAAACCAATGCACGGATACGATCCATTCACCATTTCAGCGACAACCGGAAGATTATCCACTTCTACCACCTTCCCCAATGGCGCATCGCCGACTGACACGCCTCCCTTGTCGGCAGATATCCAAACGCCATCCACTGTATCATGGAAGCATCCAGGCATAAGATTTCCGTCAACCAGCTTAAGTCTGTTTCCGTCAACATCGCTTTGCGCATAAGCAGTTATGTTTGACACCCAGAGTCCAATCTCTTCTGCGCTGCACGTAGCGAGAGCCGAAGCGGATGCTGAGGCGGCGGGAGTACCTGTCATCACGCGAAGATCGCCATTATCATAATCCACATACCGAGGATCTCGCACCGCAAACCCATGTGCATTATCCTTTACGCCTGTTGAAGCAAGATATACTGAACCATATTGAGGTATATTGTAAATATACTGTTTCCCAAGCAAACAGCTATACACAGAATATGCGTTATTGCATGTAACCGGCATCGTGCACAGAAACGCATGCTGTTGGGAGCCAACAACCGAAACTTTCGAAAACTCATTGCCTGCCGGTTTAGGACCTTCACGGCAAGTGCCGTCAATATAGCATGCTGCAAGCACCCCATACCTGAACACTCCCGAATATGATACGCTATCGTAGAACCTGCACCGCATAAACCTCCCGTAATAGCCTATGCCGCCTCTGACAGCCGTACACCCCCTGACAATGCAGTCAAGAACCTGGTGAGTGCTGTATAAATACAGTCCTCCGCCGCGATCTGATACGGCATCAGCAGTCGATGAAGCATAATTGGAATGTCCGTCGGCAAAGGTAATGCCTTGCAGAGCGATAGCTGTATTACCAGATACACATACGCACCGCATTGCCTTTGGACCACACTTGGCATAGCATTCATCACCTGTTTTTGGCGTGTCATCAGCCTGCCCATACACAATCGTATCTTCTGCTCCGGCGGTAGAACGAATCAGAAACGACTTCCCACTCGGAATCACTATTCTGTTGTTATGATCGCCGCCGAACGCCCCGCCTTCTCGATATTCACCGGGCAGAAGATTCACAACTGCCGGACCCGAAACCGAGACCATCGCGTTCGTCGCCGCAACTATTGCATCCTGAACAGTACGAAATGGCTTATCCTCTGCCCCGGTCGCAACTGATGCATCTGCATTTGGACTGCACCAGTATTCAAGCTTGTAAATTTTGTTTTCAAGCGTAATGGTCTGATTGGAGAAAGGAGGAGGAATCATGTGATATGTTCCGTCAAGCTGGAGAAATCTGCTCTCTGGGCCGCCGCAACAATCTCCTGACGCCTCAAAGCTGAAGAACCTCTCAATGGTCGGCTTGATCACAAGAGCCCTGGGCCACTCCTCAGTGCGAGCATATGTAGTCTTGTAAAGTGGAACTGCCTTACCGTCAACAATAGTTCCGACAGGAAGAATAACGGCACCAGCAGCCTTGACTGCACCCTGTACAGCTCCAATATCACAGGTTTCCTTAGTAAGGTCAATGGGATTACCATTAAAATCCTTCATTTCAATACCTTCGGGAAGAGGCAATTTTTCGGTTATGTAGGACGTTTTTCCGTTACCATCTGCCTCCAATCCTTTCACGGGACGAAAATCCCACGTTGCGGGTGAGAATATCCCAGTCGAAGTATTCGTGCAACTATAGTAATATGTCGAACCATAGTTGTTTTTCATCGCGCTTCCTCCGCAGGAAGTGAAAAGCGTGTTGTAGCAGGAACCGAACCTGTTGTATCCAACTGAAGAGGTTGCTGCTATAGTGCTGTTCACAATAGTGCATCCATTTCCGCAGGCAGGTCGGTCATTTGAAAGTTGTTTTACACCAACAACTACTGAATTCCAAAGACCAGCAGAACAGCATACTCCTCCAAATGAAGAGCCTGAGTTGTTTGCGATAAGGCAGCGTATCGCCGTGCCACCATACATTGCTCCACCCCAGGACCCCACAGAATTTGAGATGACGCAATCTATGAAGTACACATTATATGCAGATGAATCCTTACCCCAAACATTGATCGCGCCACCGCCTGCGTTACTTTTGCCTTGTGCGGTATAGGCATCGTTGCCCGTATTGTTCGACGATCCATCTCGAAAAGTGAAGCCGATAAATTGACTTCCATATCCATCTGCCGTAATGCATACGCAACGCAT
>JAGBFY010000330.1 GCA_017936245.1 Kiritimatiellia bacterium | reverse complement strand
TCTCCCTTGTTTGTGTTAGCACTTCGCATTATAGCGAAGATCATTCAGGAGAGGTGACTTTTTTTTCGTGCCGCCAGTGCGTGAACTGTGCTCGGCTCGGGGGTGCCCCGCCAGCCCCAAAAAAATTGGGGAACCTCCAGGTACAAAATGAGTCGCTTTACGTGAACCCGATATGGTACAATATACAGCCACAGGAGAAGATAACATCATGGCAGAAGAAAGTTGCACACACGATTGTTCCAGCTGCGGAAAGAATTGCGCAGACCGCAAGGAGAAATTCGATTTTTCGGCAAAGCTCAACGCCGCTTCGAGCGTCAAGAAGGTAATAGCCGTCGCCAGCGGCAAAGGAGGCGTCGGCAAGAGTTTCGTGACCACGATGCTTGCGGCTTCCGCCGCCCGCAAAGGGCTCAAGGTCGGCATCCTTGATGCGGATATCACCGGGCCGTCAATCCCCAAGGCGTTCGGGCTCTCAGGCGGCACGATTCAGAGCGAACACGGGATCGAGCCGGTCGTATCAAACGGCGGCATACGCATCATGTCCCTCAACATGCTCGTCGAAGACCCTACCGATCCGGTTGTGTGGCGCGGTCCCGTCATCGCCGGAGCCGTCAAGCAGTTCTGGACGGATGTCCACTGGGGCGATTTGGACGTGATGTTCGTCGATATGCCGCCAGGAACGGGCGACGTGCCGCTTACTGTATTCCAGAGCCTTCCCGTTGACGGAGTTGTGATCGTCTCATCTCCGCAGAAGCTCGTTGAAATGATCGTCGGCAAATCCGTAAAAATGGCGAAGATGATGGACAAGAAGGTTCTTGGTCTCGTTGAGAACATGAGCTACTTCACATGCCCCAAATGCTCCGAAAAGCACGAGATATTCGGTGAGAGCCAGGCCGAAAGTCTGGCAAAGCGTTTCGAAATCGACAACGTGGTGCGCTTGCCGATCAATCCTGACTTCGCCAGGACGATTGACGCCGGCGCCGCCGAGAATCTCGTCATCCCTGATTTTGAATCCTTCATATCAAAAATAACTGACTGAAAGGCATATTGAAAATGAATACCAGAACAATACTTGCCGTTACGATTGCTTGTGCCGCAACGCTTCTTCATGCCGAGTTCAAAGCCGGTTTCGCACGCGTGGACGCAACACCCCCACTCGGAATTCCAATGGTCGGATACTTCTCCAAGCGAAACGCGACAGAGATCCTTGATCCGTTGTGCGTCGAGTGCGTGGCAGTCTCAGACGGGAAGGATACCGCTCTCATCTATTCCGTGGACGACCTTCACCTCACGAACCCCTTCTTCAAGAAGGCGTTCCCTGCAATCACAGCGGCTACAGGCGTTCCGCGCGACCGCATATTCGTACATTCCACGCACACGCATACTGGTCCAGCGGACTGGCCGCGCGACAGCTTCACCGAAGACGAGAATCAGCTCGTGATGGATTACGCCAAAATGCGAATCACGCGTCTTGCCGATGCAGGCAGAATGGCCATCAAAGACCTCGCTCCGGCAAAGGTCGGCATTGCAAAGTCAAAGTGCGAAAAGATCTCATTCATCCGCCGCTACAGGATGAAGGACGGTTCCGTACGCACAAACCCCGGCATCTACAACCCGAATGTAAAAGAAGCTCTCGGCACACCTGACGAAGAGGTGAATGTGATCCGCTTCCGGCGCTCGGGTGCTCCCGATATCGCAATCGTGAACTTCGGTACGCACACCGACACTATCGGCGGCACAAAAATCTCCGCCGACTGGCCTGGCGTGCTCCGCAAGACGTTTGAAGAGGGTGTCGGCGGCGGCGTCAAGTGCCTCTTCCTCAACGGTGCGCAGGGTGACGTGAACCACCACTATCGCTTCCCTCCGGCCGGACGCAAAGACATCGCCAGAAAGGATATCTACAAGCATATGGGCCGTGCGCTTGCTGGCGTGGCGATGTACGTTTGGGACATATGCGAAGAGGTTCCGGCCGGAAAGGTCAACGGTATCGTAACCCCGACCTCAATGCCCGCAAACATACCGACAGCCGATGAGATCAAGTGGGTCAAGATGTTCGATGAAGGCAAAAAATCCGAAATTCCGCTTTCCGGAATGGAGATCAAAACCCTCACATCCCCCAGCTCGCGCGTCCGCAAGCTCATGAACGGACCCGACAAATTCGACATTCTCGTGTCCAACCTCTCAATCGGCGACGCAATCGCCTTTTCTGGAATGCCCTGCGAGCCGTTCGTGGATCTCGGCCGTGCCGTGAAATCGCAGTCACCCTTCCGCATGACGATCACCACAAGCCTCACAAACGGCAGCGAAGGATACATTCCTTCCACGAAAGCCCATCATGAGGGTGGATACGAAGGTCTCTCCTCCCGCTATGCCGCCCCCACAGGCGACAAGCTCGTAGCAGCCCAGCTCAACCAACTGAAGACGCTCAAAGAACAGGCCGCGAAGTAACAGGACAAAACCGATGCGAATTCTTTTCCTCAGCGACATCCATGGCGTACCGTCAACGCTCGAACAGGCGTTGGCGGCCGCCGAACCTCTCAACTACGATAAGATCGTGCTGTTGGGGGATCTTCTCTACCACGGTCCGCGAAATGGCGTGCCGAACTTCTATGACCCCGTGAAGGTCGTGGAGATTCTGAACTCGCTGAAGGAAAAGATCGTCGCCGTCCGCGGCAACTGCGATGCCGAGGTGGACCAGATGATGTTCAAATTCCCTATGATGGGCGACTACGCAATCCTTGAGACGGAGACCGAAAAGTTCTTCCTCACTCACGGACACCTCTGGAACGAATGCAAGCTTCCTCCGCTTGGGATGGGCACCATTCTCGCACATGGCCACACGCACATACCAGAATTGAAAAAGCTGGAGTGCGGGCTTACTATATTCAATCCGGGATCGATATCACTTCCCAAGGGCGGAAGCAGTCGATCCTTCGGGTTCTATGACGGGTCAGAGCTCAAGCACTACACCATCTGACCCTGCAGTTGCTTTGCCTGGCGACCTAGAAACAGGCATTTCACGCCACAGCGGACTTTACCAGGCAAAGCACACAAATCATCATCGATTCTTCACGTCCATGACATAGACCTGCCTGTAGCCTTCATGAACTGAGTTGAATCCTATCATCTTGCCGTCAGGGCGCCAGCGCGGATGCAGATCGCAACGGCTGTAGATGTTACGGTAGATTTCCGGTACGTAGAACTGTCCGACATTCTGGATCTTCTGGTCTGCAAGGCGTACGATCTTCCAGCTTCTGTAGAACCGATCCCTATCGAAATATCCGTCACCGGAGATGAAGTTGCCGTCCGGTGTGTAAAGGCAGTGTCCATCAAAATGCATTTCCGATCCACCGATCTGATGGGCTTTCTCCTCTTCTCCGACGGTGAACTCGGCATGCGTATATACCTTGTTCTGGAACCTGCACGTAACGGTCATCGTTGCGGCATCCCTTTCGGAAAGAGCCGGTTTCCAGTTGAAATGTGAGGAACCCCATCCGTCAGGGAAGCAGCGTCGGATGCCGGAGCCGTCCGCATTGCAAGTAAAAGCGGTGGTGTGCCAGTTGACACCCTTGAACTTCTTCACTCCCTCCATTGACTTCTCGACCGAACGGGAAAGGAAGTATATGCGTTTGCCGTCCTTGGAGATCACGGTATGGCAAAGATAGCTCATGCCGTCGGCGGATTTGACTTCTGGCACCATGCCCTTCACATCGGCGCACGATACTATGAGCTTCGCCTCCCCTGTTTTGAGATTGACCTTCCAGAGACCGTCATCATCCGGAAACACCACGCCTTTGCGCGGATCCTGTCCATTACCGTGGTATCCATAGTCCGGACGGGTAAGGAAGAGCCTCGCATAGTTGATGGAAATTGCCCATGTGCCGTCTTCGGAGACGGCGGCGACGGGATACGGGTACACCCGCTCCTGCTTCGTCTTCCAGTTCATGACGACCGCACAGAACTTTCCACCGCGCATGTCGTTGAATACGACCGTATCCTTCTCGCCCGGAAGCCAGAAAGCCATCGCCGCCTCCTGGAAGTTCCATGTGCGCGTGGTGGAGAACGGAATGAACCTGTTGCCGTCCACCATATCCACAACGCCTATCGTGCATAGTCTGCCGTCCGGAAGCCCTTCCTTGATGTCGGTTTCAAGCACCAGCGCATAGCGGTTGTCGGGACTCCACGAGTTGATCGCGTAGTAGCTTGCGAAAAAGTGATCCTTCGGACCCTGGGTAATTGCCCTCGGCCTTCCGAACTCCGGAAACGAAGGCAGAGCGCTGTTGCCGGCGCCGAATGCACAATCCACGGCGAACATCGCCGAAGCGCCTATAAAGGCCAATCTTGAAATTCTCATTGCTTCCCCCAAAAGCATACCAGTCAACGACCGAAAAAGGATTGCGGTGCGTTGAAGACAACGCACCACACCATGTCACACCTTACATAGAAACGCCACCGCCGAGCGCCTTGTAGAGGCTGATGAGATTCTGCGTGATCTCGCCGCGGGAAACGGTAAGAGCCTCTTCAAGCGCAAGCAGCGAACGCTGCGCATCCAAAACGTTGTTGAAGTCTGAAAGACCGTTCTTGTAGAGATCCTGTGAGATCGCCTCAGCATCCTTTGCGGCCTTCACAGCCCCCTTCAGGGATTCGTAGCGGTGATATTCCTGCGTATATGTCGAATATGCGGAACGCACCTCGCTGAAAGCGGTCTGGATCGCAAGTTCATAGCGGAGCGCGGCCTCGTCCATCGCAGCCTCTTCGGCCTTGAGGTTCGCCACAAGGTTGCCGCCCTGGAAGATGGGCCAGGATACGGAAGGCCCGATAGACCCGTAAACGGAACCGCGTTCAAGATATTTGCTAGCCTGTATGGATTCAAGTCCAAGAGAACCGTTAAGGCAGAACTTCGGGAAGAGAAGCGATGCGGCGACACCGACATGCGCGACCTGAGCCGCAAGCGCATGTTCGGCGGCACGGACGTCAGGACGCGTACGCATCACGTTGAGCGGGATCTCAGAAAGCTTTTTCGGCTCGACAAGCCAGTCGCGGTCGAGAGGCTTCTGCAGCTGGGAGTGCAAAGCTCCCGGCATTGTACCGGCAAGCACCGCAAGCGCATTCATATGCCCTTCCTCCTTCGCAAGGAGATTCGGAATGGTCGCGCGCGTCTGCTCGACGTTGTACTTCGCCTGATTCACGGCAAGCTCGTCGCCGATGCCGGACTGCATGCGGCTCTTGAGAATGTCGTAGGTCTCCGTCTGAAGAACAAGGTTCGCACGCGCCACTTTCAGACGTTCCTGAACGGTGCGAAGCGCCACATACTGGCTGCCAATCTCGGACGAGAGAGACACCCACGCATCCGCAAGGTCGCAGTGAGCCTTGGACATGAGTGCATCAGCCTCCTCGATACCGCGACGGACGCCGCCGAAGATATCGATTTCCCAGGTCGCATCGAAGCCTGTCCTGAAAGTATCGCGGCGCGTATATGCGTTTGCGCCGGCGGAACCGTTCTCGCTCACATGAGCACGGGATGCGGATCCAACGCCGGTGATCTGAGGCATCATGTCTGACCAAGAGCCCGAATAGCGCCAGCGGGCCTGTTCAAGCCGCTGCTGTGCCATCAGGAACGTACGGTTGTTGGAAACCGCGTTCTCGACGAGACTTGAAAGAAGTTCATCGTTGAACTGCCGCCACCAGGTACGAATCTCTTCGGCCTTGAGCTCTGTACGGGGATCCTCAGCCGCCGTCGCAGGCTTAAACTCACCCGTCTCAGTAAGGTTGGTCGTCATCGGCCAGCCAGCGCCCGGCGCCTTGAGGGCGGAATCGTCAACAATCACCTCTGGCGACTGGAAGTCAGGTCCGACGGCGAGAATGCCGCATCCGGAAATCACACTGACGGCAAGCGTCAGAACAACAATGTCGTTTATCTTCTTCATTTTACGAAAACTCCTTTAGTTTGCGTTTGTGGGCGGCTTTTGCCGAGATATATCCGAAAAAGCGTTTTACGTTCTCTCGCCATGTCTGGAAGAGTGAATAAAGCCCAGGAACGAGTAATATACCAAAAACAACCGACGCAAGCATCCCGAAAAATTCGGTGGTGCCAAGATGGTTGCGGCTCGCCGCGCCGGCGCCTGTCGCTATCATCATCGGCAAGGTGCCGAGAAGCGTAGTGAGCGCCGTCATGAGAAGCGGACGCAGGCGCTCGCCGGCGGCTGAACCTGCCGCCTCGACGATGGAATACCCTTCCGTCTCGCGCTTGTCCTTGGCGAACTCGACGATGAGAATGGCGTTCTTGGAGGCGAGTCCCACAAGAAGCACGAGCCCCAGCTGCGCATAGATCGAAAGCGGGTACGGAGAACCTGTTGCAAAAATGCCCCAGTACTTGAGTCCGAGCAACGCTCCGAGCACCGCGATGAAGATCGAGAGCATCACCGGCAGCGGAATCGTCCAGGACTCATACTGCGCCACAAGGAACAGGTAACCGAAGAGAATGGCGAGGACGATGAGAGGACCTGCCGCGCCTTCGTTGCGCGCTTCCTGATAGGAGAGAGCCGCCCAGGA
>JAGBFY010000329.1 GCA_017936245.1 Kiritimatiellia bacterium | reverse complement strand
GGAGGCAGTGTGCCGTACCGTATGCGGGGGCGAAAAGCCTCGCTATGCACTTCAGCTGTATTCCATACACAAGATATTCTGGAAGGATCCGGTCGCCAATCTCGCCGCGCTCAAGGCGGGTGGGTACGATGGCGTAGAGTTTGCCGGATACAACGGCAAGTCGGCGGCGGAACTCCGCAAGCTCCTTTCCGATGCCGGACTTGCAGCGGCAGGAACGCATGTGAACGGCGACATCGCACTTGTCGGGGATGAACTGAAGCGTACTCTTGATTTCTGCGCCGCAGCCGGAATCGAAAGTGTATCTACGCCTCACGCATCTCGGAAATCAGAGGATGCCTACCGAAAGTTCGGCCATGACATGGGACTCGCCGCCGAGGCGGCAGCCAAGTACGGAATCAAGGTTGGAATCCACTCTACATATCACCATTTCAAGACGCGGTACAATGGTGTGTCAGCATGGGATGTGATATACAGCGAGGCGTCGCCGCTTCTCCAGCAGCAGATCGACACGGGAAACACGTTCCATACCGGCGAGGACCTTGTCGCACTTCTCAAAAAGTATCCCAACCGTCACCATTCGATCCACGCCAAGGAAAATGTTCCCACTGTCGACGGAGTTTTCGGGGTTCCGCCTACCGATGGCGGCAAATGCGTACCGTGGGATGAGGTCTTTGCCTACATGAAGACTGAATCTGCCCAGAAGTGGTGGATCGTCGAGGCGGAGGGGCGTCCTGATTCGCTTGAACCAGCCATCAAATGCGTAAAATTCCTCAGAGACCGCACATGAAGAACTCCAGTGCAATACGTGCCGACGCATGGAAGGCGCTTGGCGAGAACGGACAGTATCTGCGGTATGTGTCGGCATATCTGCTGCTTATGCTTGTTGCCGTGGTGGTGTCCATACCGTTGATGGGTGTTCTCGGGGTCGGAATAGGCGTTTCCGGCATTGCGCCTTTCTTTGCGCCCGGTGGGCAGCCTGAGATCGGATTGTTTCTCGATCCGGCTGTCATGTTTCCGCTTTTGACGTCAGTGCTTGTTTTTTTCCTGCTAGCCATATATCCGCTTGGGTACGTGACGTGGGGAAATTCCGCAATGGCGATTGCCGCCATGCGGCGCGGGTTGACTGTGGGTCATGCGTTCTCCGGCTGGGGTCATGGATGGAAGATGGGCTGGATCATGGCGGTGAAGTTCACATACATCAATCTTTGGGCGCTTTTGCTGTTTGTGCCGGGCGTGATAAAGACCATTTCCTATGCGATGACCGATTACATTGCAATCGACCATCCGGACTGGAGCGCGAACCAGTGCATTACGGAGTCGCGCAGGCTGATGGACGGAAACAAGCTGCGCTACTGCTGCTTACTGCTGAGTTTCTTCGGCTGGTTCATTCTTGTTGCGGTTGCAAACAGCATCCCCCTTGTCGGCAATTTTGCTCAATGGTTCTTCATGCCGTATTTTGAATCGGCGAAGGCCTCGTTCTATGAAGATCTGCTGGACAATGACGCTGAAGAGTGAGCGGTAAGGCTGTTTCAGAAAGGCATCTGCAAATGTTTTGTGCGCAAGGCGACTGGGAATATTGCAGAATGCCCGGTATGGTATAATGCGCGGTTAAAGGGATTGTTGCATAGATGGCTAGTACATATACATACGAACTGAACGATGAACAGCAGAGCATCCTGCTGCTCATAATGGAAGGCGGCAACTACAGAAAGCGTACGGTGCCGTACTCTCTTATGTCCATTGAGGGGGATGGCTTCAACTGCACCCTCTATGCCAAGGAGAAGCACGGAAAGCGCAAGTGCTGCATTCAGGGCGGAAAGGCAGAGGATTTCGTCCTGTTCGTGCTGGAGCCGCAGGTGCTTGGCGCGGTTTCGCTGGGATATGAAGATGTGCTTGACCCCGATCGCGACAAGCCGCACGGTGGCAGTGACGAATCAGGCAAGGGTGACTATTTCGGTCCGCTTGTGACAGCCTGCTGCTATGTGGACGAAAAACTTGCGGCGGCGCCGCGTGATGCCGGCGTCAAGGACTGC
>JAGBFY010000328.1 GCA_017936245.1 Kiritimatiellia bacterium | reverse complement strand
TGGTCGACGCTGAGGGACAGCCCCTTCTTCTTGGCGAGAGCCTCCATCTTCTTCGCGTCAGCGATGGATGTGGCGATGGGCTTCTCGACAATCACATGCTTGCCGGCCTTGAGCGCGGCGCATGCGAGCGTGGCGTGGGAGGCATTGTTGGAGGCGATGTACACTCCGTCAACCGATTTGTCGGAAAGAACCTCGTCAAGCGAGCCGTACCACTTGAGGCCAAGAGCCTCTGCCGCTGTCTTGCGGGCAGGATTCATATCCATTGCACCGACAAGCTGCGCCGTCTTCAACGGCTTGAAACGGTTCCTGTCGCACGCGTAGCCTTCCTTGGCGACGCGGTTCTCGGCGATTCCGCCGAATCCGATAACAACATATTTCACCTTGGCCATTGCCAATCCTCCTTGAATGTTCCGGAAGCTTCGCTTTCCGTGTCTCTTTGAATTTTACGAAATTCTACCACAATGAAGAACACGTTTCAACCGCCTCAGATCCGCCAGCCGTTGAAGTACGGCGTGACGCAGAGCCTGTTTGCGGCACCGGCGTTCGCACCGGTGAACTTCTCGGCGACAGGATCCCAGTCCAGACGGGACACGCGGAGCTGTTCGCAGATGTTTGCGATGTGCGCCATCGAGATTGTACGGTGACCGACCTCGCAGGGCGAACAGCACTGACGCTGTTCGATGATGCCGTCGATGAAGTCTGCCTCATGGAAGATTGAGGCATCGTGACCATTCTTCGGCGCATACAGATGCTTGTCCTTCGCCGTAAGGTCGGATTCCTTGAAGTTCTTGAGCTCCGCTGGAAGAACACCCTTGAACTCGCGCGATCCGACATCGCCCTTCTCGCAGTGGAAGATCGTCTGGCGCGGGAAACCTGCCGCCTTGTCGATCGTACGCACATGGACGCGAATGCCGTTGGCATAGACAAAATCGAACGAAAACTGACCCGCCCACGAGAACACGCCGTTATCCTTGCGGAGATCGGTCTTCATGTTCTCGACAGCGACAGGCCCCGTGAGATCCGTTCCTAGACCACGCTGAAGCTGGTCGAACTCATGCGCACCGAAGTCAGGAATCATGCCGCCGCCATAACGCGAGTTGAAACGCCAGCAGGTAGGACGGTGTATGCTCGGGATATAGGCGTTGCCCTCAAAATGCTCTGCCGGCCCCTGCCACAGCTCCCACGCCTCCTTGGAGAAGTATTCCGGAAGCGGAGCGGGTTCTGGAGAATGGCCATGGCCAATCCAGTGGTCACCGCCGGGAATGCAAACCGTAGCTCCCTTGATGGCGCCAGCATATCCGTTGAGAACAATCTCTTCGGAGAGACGGAACCTCGGATCGCTTCGGCCCTGATTGCCAACCTGGAACGTAACGCCAGTCTCCTTCGCGACGCGCACCATCTCCTTGCCCTGCTCGATGCCAAGCGACATAGGCTTCTGGCAAAACACGTGCTTTCCGGCTTTCATCGCCGCAATCGCTATGAGCGCATGCCAATGGTCGGGTGTGCAGATGCAGACCGCATCAACCGTAG
>JAGBFY010000327.1 GCA_017936245.1 Kiritimatiellia bacterium | reverse complement strand
CGTGTGCTCTTCCGATCTTATAATTCCGCAGCGGGGCGAGAGGTTTCCTTTGTGAACTGCCTCATAACCGGCAACAAGGCAAAGCGCGGCATCACTTCGGAATGCTACCATTTCGGCTGTGTGATTGACGGGAACTATGCAGACGTGGCTACGCTTCATATGCATACGAGAGTTGTGGATACAACGATCGGTCCTAATGCATTCAAGCTGAATGGATCTGCCGGGATTGCGCTTGGCTCCAAGTCGACTGATTCGGCCCGCATTGTCAATAGCCTCATTCTCGGAAAGTGCAACACGGGCGAACTGAAGAATACTGTCTCGAACTGCGTGTTTGCCGCCGGTATGGGTACAACGGTGTCCATAACGAACAATTCCTGGAATTGCCGTTTCGCGAATGCGGATGAACTGCAAGTGGATGAGAATTTGCGTCCGATAGCAGGCAGGAATGTGGCTTGCGACATCGCTGATGCGGAAGTGGGGGATGGACTGGATGAAAAGCTGATGGATATTTACATGTCGCTGCGCTCTCGTGCTAACAATGGCAACCGGCTTGACGCCGGAGCGCTTGAAGCCGACTGGCGCGGACGCTATGCCGAGGATGTTGGTGGGTACAGGTTCTCGGTTTCCGCTGCCGACAATTCTGTTGAGGAGGGCCGGAATCGCACAGTGCTTGTTCCGGATGGAGCGACGCTTTCGGGCGGATGGAACAACGGTTCGGGACGCTCCCGCACATATCTTGTCCGCTTCAAGGTTCCAGAAGGCGGTGCGCTCTCGATTGATGTGGATGGAAGCGTTGAGACGTTCTCCGAAGGAATCCATGAATATCGTTTTGTCAGTTCCATGACGGACGTTCCGGTGCGGTTCGCATCTATGGGCGGCACCTCCGAGATCATGCGTGGCGGATGGATCCGTGGTACGATGATGGTCATTAGGTAAAGAGTGTAGAGAGATAAGATTAAAGAGAAACAGAGAAGAAAATATGAAAGACAATAAGGTTTTTGTATTGGCGATACTGTCGGTGATGCTGTGTGCGAGAGTGCAGGCGGCTCCAGATTCGGTCAAGGTTTCCGATTTCGGGTATGATCCGGCGGATTCCACGGAATTCATCAGGAAAGCGCTGGCCTCCGGCGCTAAGAAGGTCACGCTCGACAGACAGGCGGGACCCTGGTACACGCTGCCTCTGAAGATGCCGTCGAACATCGAATTCGTGCTTGAGCCAGGTGTGGAGCTGGTTGCGAAGCGCGGGGCGTTTCGTCACAAGCGTGATTATCTAGTTGAGCTTTACGGAGTTACAAATGTAACCTTACGAGGTGGTGTGGGATCAGCGTTTAGGATGTGGAAGTGTGACTATCAAAAACCACCGTACGAACATAGTGAATGGCGGTATGCCCTGCGTATTGTCCGAAGCAGGAATGTTCTGGTGGAGGACTTGAGGTTTCTCCAGTCCGGCGGAGACGGAATCGGCGTAAGCGGCGATGACATCACAATCCGCAGGTGCGTGTGCGACGGGAACCACCGTCAGGGAATGTCGGTGTTCTCGGTCCGCAATCTGCTTGTGGAGGATACCGTGCTGTCAAACACAAAGGGAACACCTCCTCAGGCGGGACTGGATATCGAACCCGATCTTGCCAGCGAGAGCCTGAAGAATGTCGTGTTCAGGAACTGCACGTCGTTCGGCAATGCAGGGAACGGATATGAGCTGTATCTTGTTCAGCTGAACAAGAGGTCCGGACCGGTGGACATCACATTTGAGAACTGCCGTTCCTGGGGCAACAGCCACGATACGACGCTGACATGCGACAACAGGAAAGGGCAGGAACACGTGACAGGATTGGTGCGCTATGTCAACTGCGCGTTCGGACCTTCGAGAAACGGGAGCGTTCTTTTTCCGGCGAAGCCCGCAGACAAAGTGAATGTGCAGTTTGTGGATACGGTGCTCACAAACACGTCCAAATCCGCTGCAGTAAAGGTTGCGGTGAACAATCCGCGGCATGGCCGCCCGGATGGCATCGATTTCGGTGATCTTACTGTTTTTGGCGAAGGGGATTGGTTCAGTTGCACGGCGGCCGGAAGCGGCGATGTTAAGAATGTGAAGGGCAATGTGACGGTTGTGTCGTCGAACGGTACGCGTCGTTGTGAATGCATTGATGCGGCTTGGGTTGATCGCAATCTTCCGCTTTTCGATAATGGCAGGCCCGTCCCGGAAGTAGCCAAGGTTCCAGATGCAAAATCGGTGAAGGTGTTTGACGAATGCCCGGGAGAACTTGTTGACACTGAGAGGTTCACGGTTTTGTATAAGACGCCACTTGTGTTTTTTGTCGAAAAGCCAGGGTCGTGCAGGTTTGTGGTAAGACAGGTGAATGCAGTGCCGGGACGTAAACTGTCAACGGAACCGCTTGTGATTGTGCCGATTGGCGGAGGCAAACGCGTAAGCATCCCTGCCCCTGGCGATAAGCCTACGGAGATTGTGTATCAGGCTAAAAGAAGAGGTTTCTACAGGATACTTCCTCCGAAATGGGGAACCCGTCTGCGGGTCGACCGCACGAGCGTGCCGTTGGCCGTCGACGCGACATCCGGGAAGTCTGTGGTGGCGCCGATGGGCGGAAAGCCGTTCTCTCTGACATTTGCGTCATCAGGTGAACCCTTCACATTTGTGGCGATGGGTGGCGACTATTACCGCTTCAAGGTGGATATGTTCGATGCGAACGGCAGGCGTTGCGAATCGGATGACATCGTCGATGGCCAGTTCATCGCTCATGGCGAGAAAGGTGATGCGCCTGGATTCCGCAAGGCAGTTTTCGGCCGTTCGAAGAAACCGTGCTACGACCATATCAAGGTTCGGCTCTATGGCGGCGGAGGCTTTTTCTTCCTATCCGAAAGCAAGCGTTGGCGATAAACCGAAGAATACAAATTTTGTTGGATGGAGGTGAGCGTCTTCATTTGCATAAGAGGGTGCTTTTGGTATAATTGGACGCAAATGAAGGACAATTTTTACGCAGTGATACTTTCCGGCGGAAGTGGAGAACGGTTTTGGCCGCTCTCCACCCCTGACCACCCCAAGCAGTTTCTTTCCGTGTTCGGCGGCAAGTCTCTGCTCAGACAGAGCGTGGAGCGTCTGAAGGGATTGATCCCGCTTGAGAACATCCTTGTCGTGACCGGCAAGGTGCTCGCAAGGGCGACGTACAAGGAGCTTCCGGAGCTTCCTCGCAAAAACATCATTCTTGAACCTTGCAGACGCGATACGGCGGCTGCGGTGGCTACGGCCTGCACCGAGGTTGAAAAGCGCGGTGGCGAAAACGCCGTCGCCGCTATTCTCACCGCCGATCACCTGATGCGGAAAGAAAAGGCATTTCGCAGAATTCTTGCACTTGCGGCTGATGCGGCGGCGAAATCCGATGACATCGTGACGATGGGCGTGAAGCCCACATATCCTGCGACAGGTTTCGGCTATATAAAAGTCGGAAAGCCCTGCGGGAAGGTCTTCCGTGCAGAGAGGTTCGTCGAGAAGCCGAACGAAGCGACCGCCAAGAAGTATCTCAAAAACGGAAGGTACGTCTGGAACGCCGGTATGTTTGTGTGGAAGGTGGCCACGATGAAGGCGGCTTTCGCAAAGTTCGCCCCGCAGCTTGTCGGGATAACCCCTGCGGACTATGAGAGCCTTCCGAAGATTTCGTTCGACTACGCTGTTATGGAGAAGGCCGACAACGTGCTGGTCACCTCCGGCGACTTCGGTTGGGATGATGTCGGCACATGGACTGCGGCCGACAGACATCTGAAGACCGACGGGCGAAAGAACGCGATTCGCGGCGGCGTTACGCTTCTTGACTGCGGGAACACCGTGGCAGTTGCAGAAGGGGCCAGAATCGCCGCTCTTGGCGTCAAGGACATTGTAATCGTCACAACGAAGGATTCCGTGCTGGTCGCCTCAAAGGACAGAGTCCAGGATCTGAAAAAGCTCCTTGCGACAATCGGATAGTGTTTTGGGCCGGTGAAGAATAACGCAGAGAATGTTATATGAGAAAGGCGAAGGTCAGTAGGATTGAAAGGTTGGAGCACTACCTAGTGCGGATCATCCAACAGCCGGGAGCGGACAAGGATCAGTCGGGTCCTGTACGTGCGCTTCTTGCCGTCTTGTATGGATTTTCGTGCATATTTCGCTTCATCGTCGCGATAAGATACTGGTTCTATGACCTTGGCGTGCTGCGCAGGTTTCCGCTTGGCTGCCAGGTGATATCGATCGGGAATGTGACTGCGGGCGGCACCGGCAAGACCCCCGTGACCGAGAAGTTCGCACGCGAGCTGACGGCGGCGGGACGCAAGGTCGCAATCCTTTCCCGCGGCTACCGCCGCAAGGAGGCTCCTTGGTGGCAGCGTACGTTCACGCAGGTGATTGAGCCGCCGCTCGTCGTTTCAGATGGGAAACACGTCCTTCTTGACGCTGCGACCGGCGGCGACGAGCCGTACATGCTTGCCTCTAATCTTCCTGGCGTTTGCGTAATCGTGGATAGAAACCGAGTTAAGGCGGGACGCTGGGCGATTCGCCGTTTCGGATGCGATACGCTGATCCTTGACGACGGTTTCCAGTACCAGCGACTGAAACATTCGCTTGAGGTTGTGCTTGTGGACAAGACGAATCCGTTCGGCAACGGGCATATGCTTCCGCGTGGCGTCCTTCGCGAACCGGCGGAACACATCTCGCGCGCTGACGTAATATTCCTCACCAAGTCCGACGGAAATACGGAAGAGGTCGTTAATGAGATCCGCGAGTACAACACAAAGGCGGAGATAATCGAGTGCCGCCATGCGCCGCGCATCCTTAAGGATGTATGGAGCCGGGAGGAGCTGCCGCTGGAATGGCTGAAGGGGAAGACCCTCACCACGCTTTCCGGGATTGCGGTGCCGCAGGGCTTCGAGGATTCCCTCCGGAAACTTGGAGCCCGCGTCATTTGGTGCGAGCGCTACGCAGACCACCACCGCTACGATTCGAGTGAAATCATTTATGCCCTTAACAAGACCGCCGACCTTGGCGCAGAGGCTCTCATCACTACGGAGAAGGATGCCGTCCGCTTCCCGAGGCTCGAGACGACTCCCGTTCCGTGCTACTATCTCCGCGTTGACATCGAAATACTGAAAGGCGCTGAGAACTTCACCGCCGCAGTGGGTCGGATATGCAATATTTAAGGGAAATACAGGGGTTTGACACCTTAGGAACAGCATTCAGGACCATGCAAAAATCGGTACTTGCACAGAATCGTGATTTTTGGTATATTACTACACCGTTTTTTCGAACCAAAAGGAAATTGAGCTAAATGCCGACGATTAACCAGTTGATTCGCAAGGGGCGTCAGCCGCTTGCAAAGCATTCAAAGTCCCCGGCTCTGAAGGAATGCCCTCAGCGCCGTGGTGTGTGTCTCGTTGTGAAGACGATGACGCCCAAGAAGCCTAACTCGGCTCTCCGTAAGGTTGCCCGTGTGCGTCTTACGACCGGCACCGAAGTTACGGCGTACATCCCCGGTGAAGGCCACAATCTGCAGGAACACTCCGTTGTGCTCGTTCGCGGCGGCCGTGTGAAGGACCTTCCTGGTGTCCGTTACCACATCATCCGCGGTAAGCTTGACTCTCTCGGCGTGAACGGCCGCAACCGCAGCCGCTCCAAGTACGGTATGAAGCGCCAGAAGAAGGAAGAAGGTAAGTAAGCCATGTCCCGCAGAGCAAAGAAGATTGAAAAGCGCGTAACCCTCGATCCGAAGTACAATTCGGAGCTCGTCGCCCACATGATTCGTGTGGTGATGAAGGACGGCAAGAAGACGACCGCTGAAAAGATCGTCTATGGTGCCATCGACAAGCTCAAGGAAGCGATTGAGAAGACGCCTGAAAAGTTCGTCAAGGAAGAGAAGCAGTACACTGACGCCCTCGAAGTGCTCACCGCCGCCATCGATCAGATGAAGCCGCAGGTTGAGGTCAAGACGCGTCGCGTGGGCGGCACGACCTATCCGGTTCCTGTGCCGATCGCCCCCAACCGTCAGCTCTCGCTCGCACTCCGCTGGACCACGACGTTCGCGTCTGGCCGTCACGGAATGGGCATGCCCGCCGCTGTCGCAAACGAGCTCATCGATGCGTTTCAGGGTCAGGGCAGCGTCATCAAGAAGCGCGATGACGTGCACAAGATGGCTGCGGCCAACAAGGCATTTGCTCACTACGCGTGGTAAAACCGCAAGGTGACAGGTTCGAAAAACGAAGACCTCTGCTGATGCAGGGGTCTTTTGCTATATTGGATGCAGATGGTTACGCACGGAGTTTCTGTTTGTGGTCTAATAATGTCTCTGATAGGAGATAATGAGCATGGCAAGATTGACTGAAATCGAATGGGAAAAGTTTGAGGAGCTTCCGTTAGAGGCGAAGCGCCCGTATCTGGAGCGTTCTGTCGGGGACAGCATGCCGTACCATACGCTTTTTGCGCAGCAGTTCGACCGTCCTCTTTTGGATAGGCTTGTAGCTCTCTCCAATCGCATACGGTTCATCGCAAAGTCGCGTGAAGGCTCTCTCTTCCTGAAGTCGTTTCTTTCGCATAAGAGGGCTATGCTCTACTTTTCGCAGCCAAGCTCGCGCACGTTTCTTTCCCATCTAGCCGCATGTCAGATTCTCGGATTGACGACAGGCTCCGTCCGTGATGCGGCGACATCGTCCGAGTTCAAGGGGGAATCACGTGAGGACTCGATCCGTACATTCAGCTCCTATTTCGACATGATCATCATGCGTTCTCCAGAACAGGGGCTTGCAGAGAAGATGGCATGGGAACTTTCAAACAGCGACCGTCCGATTCCGATCCTCAATGCAGGTTCTGGAAAGGATCAGCACCCCACCCAGGCGCTTCTCGACATCTACACGCTCGTGCGTTCGTTTGAGACGAAAGGTGGTCTTGATGGGCGTACAGTTACTTTCTGCGGCGATCTTCTGCGTGGCCGTACGGTCCGTTCGTTGAGCTATCTTCTCACGAACTTCAAGGATGTGAAGCAGATATTCGTCGCACCCAAGGAGCTTCAGGTTCCTGAGGATGTAACGGCTATTCTTGCGGAGAAGGGAGTGCCGTTCGAGATAACTGACGATCTTCGCGCCGCAACCAGGGTATCCGATGCGATCTACATGACCCGCATTCAGGACGAGTGGGATAGCGCAAAGGGTGAGTCCGCAAAGATCGACACATCTCGATTCAAGTTCGGGGCAGAGGAGCTTGCGTGTCTCGGACCTGACGGAATCATCATGCACCCGCTTCCGCGCCGCGACGAGATTGCCACCTGCTGCGACCGCGATCCGCGCGCGATGTACTGGCGGCAGATGCGCAATGGCATGTGGATCCGTACGGCGCTCATCGCCGCCACGTTTGGACTTGAGAAGGATATACTCAACTGCGGCTACTGATTGAAAATCAGGAAAGAAAGGAAAGTGTTATGGCATTTGATGTTTCAAGAAGGTGGTTCATCGGTGGACTTGCGTCATGGGGGGCGTTCGGCGGCAGTCGGGTGTTCGGTGCATTGCCGGGAGCTTTTTCCGGCGGCACGCCGAAGCTTAAGTTTGGCGTAATAAGCGATGTGCATATCCGGGTGAATCCTAAAGGACCAGGCCTTGCGAGTGGTTACGATACGGCTACTCTCGAGCATACTCTTACTTGGTATCGCGACCAGGGCGTTGATGCTGTAGCTGTTGTGGGCGACATTGCCGATCGTGGCATTGTTGAGGAAATGGAGGCGTTTGCTGCTACATGGTTCAAGGTGTTTCCCAACGACCGTGCTCCGGATGGACGTCGCGTGGAACGCATTGTCGTGTACGGAAACCATGATTGGGGCGGGCAGCACTACAGACCGTTTGTGCTTGGCAAGTACAAGGATGAGAGCAGATTTGCTGACCATGTCCTGATCGCCAAACCCAAAGAGCATTGGGAGCGCATCTTCCATGAACCGTGGGAGCATGTGTACCGCAAGGATGTCAAGGGATACGCTTTCATCGGAGCCCAGTGGTCTAATGGCTGGTGCAAGGGCAAGGATGAGGTCGGCATCCAGGGGTTGGACAATTTCTTTGCGATGCAGAAGGGTAAAATAGATCCATCGCTGCCGTTTTTCTTCTTCCAGCATCCGCACCCCAAGGATACGTGCTACGGTTCTTGGGCGTGGGGGCATGATAACGGCTCCGCCACCAGGAATCTCTCGGCGTATTCGAATGCTGTGGCGTTTTCAGGTCATTCCCACTATTCCCTTACGGACGAACGCTCCATCTGGCAGGGCGCTTTCACATCACTCGGCACGAGTTCTCTCCGTTACACCGGTTTCACGGCGCAGGCTTTGCCGCAGGGGTTTGAGAATGCCGGCGGGAGTCCGATGAAATACGATCCGTATAAGGTCATGAAGAAGTTCTCTACGTATGATGGCCGTCAGGGGATGCTTGTGAGCGTGTATGACGATCGCATCGTGTTCGCTCGCCGTGAATTCGTGTACGACACCTCCCTTGGCGAAGATTGGGTGATCCCGCTTCCTGCCGCAGAGTCCAAGCCCTATGCATTCGCGGAGCATGCGAAGAAAATCGGCGTTCCGGAGTTCGAGGCAGGGGCAAAAGTTTCTGTCAAGAAGACGAGTGGCAAAAACCGTGGATACAACAGAGGCAAGAAGAAGATTCCTTCCGTCAAAAAGGATGTGTATGAAATCACGTTCCCCGCGGCAAAGGCTGTTGCCTCAGCGCGTGTGATGGATTATGAGGTTTCTGCCGTTCCAAAGGTGGGCGGAGAGAAGGTTGTGCGCTATGTGGTGCCGGAGGGCTTCAATATGTCTGTTTCGGACAAGCGCGTGAAAAAAACGGTAAAGTGCCTGATTGCTGCCGATCAGTTGCCGCCAGAAGGAACCTTCCGTTTTGAGGTGCGTCCGCGCAACTCGTTCGGCAAGACCGGCGCCGCCATTACTACCGCCTGATGCGGGATTGCTGATCCGGCGGCATTTGCTGAATGGGTGTGGATTATGATATAATTGCAGATATTTTGTTACAGATACACACTTTCCCTATGAAGAACAGTTTAGCTTTTCTGGCTGCGGTTGTTGTTTCGTTTGCAGCATTTGCCGGAGAATTCAACGGGGGCCGTACGGTTCCCGTGCATCGTTTCGTTCCTGTCGACCGTGATGGCGACAAGGTCTCTGTGCGCGCCCGTATGCCTGCGGCGATGTCGCAGGAGAAGACCTGTGCGCAGTGCCATGATGTCGACAAGATGCATGGCGGTTCTCACTTTCGTGCCGGCGGCACGAACGATGCCGTCAACAAGGTGAACCGCGAGCCGTGGTTCCTCTGCTCCACGAACAGCGGCACGTGCCGTGTCGTAACGCTTGCCGACCGCGGTGGACTTTCCGCCTGGGAATGGGTGAAGAACTTTGGCTGGGCTTTCCCCGGAGGTGGGCTTGCATCCTGTCCGAAGGCGATGTCCGAAGCGGCAGGTGACCGTCAGCGTTGGTTTGTGACTGGTGCGCTTGAGATGAACTGTCTCGCCTGCCATTCGCAGGACGACTATGACGTCAGTGAATGGGCGATGCAGACTCTCCGCGAAAACTGGAGCGGTGCCGCTCTCGCGGCGGCGGGTTATGCCCGTGTGGACGGCATGAACGAACGGCTCGACTCTTCCTGGGATTCGCACATCGCTGAAAATCCAGATGACCATCTCTTCAAGGTCCCCGAGAACATTACGTATGATCCGGCTAAGTTTGATGACAAGGGCCGCGCTACGTTCCGCGTAGGCAAGCCAAAGAACGAAAACTGCCTTGCGTGCCATTCCGCCGCCGAAGCCGATGCGAAATCATGCGAGATGACGGGCGATGTGCACCTTCAGCGCGGCATGCGCTGCATCGACTGTCACCGCAACGGAATGGATCATCGCATGGAGACCAAAAGCTGTGCATCCTGCCACATGGAGAAGAATGGCGAGGGACCGAAGCCTGTCCATGCCGGAATTCCGCTCGTCCATTTCCAGAAACTCTCCTGCACAGTGTGCCATTCCGGTGTTACGAAGGATGGCCGCCGTTCTCAGGTGCGCACCATGCGCGCCAACCGCATCGGAATCTACGGCAGGGCCCAGTGGGCTACTGATCTTCCGTTCATCGAGGAGCCGTTTGTGCGTAAGAACTCCGAAGGCAAGGTCGAGCTTTGCCGCCGTGCCGCGCTTGAAGGCTCCAACTACGTCTATTGGGCATTCGCGCATGACGTGAAGCCTGCCCGCATGGCTCGTGGGGCGGCACCTGACCGTTGTGCGGCTTGCCATTCCATCAAGAGTGACTTCTTCGATGGCTACGATGATCCGGTGTACTTCACGGCGTTCAATCTTGCGTTTCTTGGACGTCCAATGTTCAAGGTGGTTCTGTGGTGCGTGTTCGCTCTTCTGTGTCTCTTCACCGCCGCTGCCGCTGCGCATATGATCAACCGCTTGTCCAAGAAGGTTTCCAGCACCACCTCGCACTTCCTCTGGGGGGCGTTCAAGTGGGTTGTAGGCGTCGGCTTCGCACTTGCCTCAGTTTATCTTGCCGTGTCGGGCGTCGTCGGATGGTTCTCAGGCGGGATGACATGGTGGTGGCTGATGCTTCACATGGTGGCAGGCGGTGCGTTGGCCGCCGCCGTTGCTGTGATGGCTGTTCTGCGCCATGGTGAACATCTGGAATGTCCTGTTGCGATGGGCGGCTGGATGGTGTGGCTTGTTCTTGCAGCTGCAACTGTGTTCACTGCCGTGATGCCGATGATGTCGGTGTTTGGCAGCGATGGACAGGAGTTTCTGCTTTGGGCTCACCGCATTGTTGCGCTGGTGTTCGTTGCCGTATCGGTGGTGCTTTGCGCCGTCGCAATCTGGAAGCGGAGGTAATCCGCATGCGCAGGTTGCTGTGCATCGGTGCTTTTCTGGCTCTCTGCTGTGGCTGTACGACGGTTGTAGTAAGGGAGAGTCCCGACAACGTCGCAGTGGCCGAGGCTCTGCTTGACGGAGTTAAGGGCACGGTTGTGCAGTCCGTAAGCGGCGCATGGAAGGATGAGGCGTTCGCCGCCGAATGCGTCCTGAAGGGTGACGGAAAGAGATTCACCGCTGTTCTGCTTGCGCCGCAGATGCGTCTTGCCACGCTTACCATAGAGAAGCCGCACACGATTCGCTGGGAACGTGCTCCGCAGCTGCCGGCATCTCTCGATCCTGAGTATGTGGTTTTCGATCTTGCGCTCGTCACATTGCCGACTCCGCAGCTTGCAAAGGCGTTAGGGGCGGATTTCAAGGTGGAGGAGACTCTAGACGGCAAACGCCGCAGCATCGTGGATGCGAAGCGCGGGGAACTCCAGTCTATCCGGCAGGTTCTTCCCGACGGCGATGTGTATTTCCGCAATGTGCGGTATGGTTATGAATTCACGGTGAAGACGGTGTCGCATGAGAATTGAAGGCGTTGATATCGAAGCGGTGTTCGGTTGCGTGCCGGAGAATTCCGTGGATAATGTAGCCGGACTGACCGCGCTTGTCGGCGCGGAAAAGGCTGAATCCATAGTAAAGGCGACGGGCTTCACCACGCGCCGAGTTGCGCCTGAGGGAACGGACGTGATCGATCTTGCTCTCCCGGCGGCGAAACGCGCACTTGAGGGGACAGACCCTTCGGACATTGGTGGCATAATTGCCGTGAGCTTCTCACGCCGAGACCGTTTTCCGGCGCTTTCCGCCCGTCTTCAGCATGCGCTTTGTCTGCCGACTTCTGTTGCCGCGTACGACATTTCAATGGCCTGCAGCGGTTGGGTGTATGGGCTTTGCTCCGCCGCGCAGATGGTCAGGCTCACCGGAAAGAAGGTGCTGCTAGTTGATGGCGACGTTCAGAGCGCATGGACGGATCGTTCAGACGCAAATACGCTCGCGGTCATGGGAGATGGCGCATCTGCTACGCTTCTTGCGCCAGGCGACGGGGTTTGGGATTTCGCCTTCTATACGGATGGCGGCGGTGCGGACGCTCTTCGTTGCCGCGAGACCATATCCATGGATGGTTTTGGCGTATTTCGCTTCGTTGCGGGGCCTGTAAGGAAGTTTTTGGCAACATTCATTCAAAAATCTTCACTTCCTGTGGGGACAGACCCTGTGTTCGTGCCGCATCAGGCGAATATGTACATGGTGCGGCAGCTTGCCGATGCCTTGAAGCTGAGGG
>JAGBFY010000326.1 GCA_017936245.1 Kiritimatiellia bacterium | reverse complement strand
CCCTTCGACACTATCCTGTCACCGAGCTTGAGACCTTTTGCTATGCGCGAAAGGCCGTTCCATTCGCCATCCACGTCGACGTAAACGGGATATACGCGTCCGCCGTCGTCCATCTTCCACGCCTGAAGCCCTTCATCGGTCCTGACAAGCGCGGCGGTCGGCACGACAAGCGATGATTCCGGAGCGTATTCATCCGAAATGACGCGCACGAACGCGTTCGCGACAAGCCGTCCGGACGGATTCGGGAAGCGCACGTGCATCAGAAGCGTAGCCGTGCTGCGGTTCATCTCGTTGTCGCCGAAGTCGATGACGCCGTCAAATCCGTAGAGCCTTCCGTCCGGCAGTTTGAGCCTCAGGCGGCGCGAATCCTTCAGTTCCTTTCCACCGCGTTCCGCAGCAGCCTGCCAAGCATCGTAATCACGGTCCGTAACCGGGAATACGACGCGTATGGGATCGGTCTGCACCACGCGGGCAAGGGCGCTTTTCGAAGGAGAGACGTAGTCTCCGACATGATGGAACGCCTTGCCGATGCGTCCGGACATGGGCGAATACACTTTCGTGTGCCGCAGATTGAAGTCGGCTATGGCGGCGGAGGCCTCCGCCTGACCTACTGCGGCCACGGCGGCGTTCAGCGATGCCTTCGCAGACGCGAGAGACGTCTCGGCGGTGTCGCGTTCCGTGGCGGTAACGCCGCGCTCATCCGCGGCTACCAGACGCTTGTAATAACGCTCCGCCCTTTCCACCTCGGCCTGCGCGACGGTGACTTTCGCCTTTGCGCTGGCGACTTCCGAATGGCGCAAGTTCTTTGCGGCAAGATACTGCTCAGGGTCGATCTCAAAAAGAATATCCCCTTTCTCAACCCTCGCTCCTTCGGTAAAGCATACGCGGCGGATGTATCCGTCGATCTGGGGAAGGATATCGGTCATCTGCACCGCTTCGACGTGACCGACATATTCCGTCGAGGGATTGAAGAGTGCATTGGTGACGGTGACGACCGCTACGGACGGAGGCTCCGGCGGTCGCGGAGTCTCCTTTACCTCCTTGAAGCCAACCGCTTCACGTCCAAACCAACCCGTCAGGACCAGCGATAGCGCCACGATTGTCTCAATCGCAAAAGATCTGATTTTTCCCATGTCGGTTTTTAAAGCAATATGTCTCAATGTTAATTGTTCTTTTCAAGCACTTGTACGAGATTCTGAAGCGCCGCTACCGTTCCGACGCCGCAGTTGGTCCAGTTTTCGGTGCAGTGAACACCTTTCAGAACATCCCTCATCACCCAGTGCGTCGCTATCTCGCCGTCCGGGCCCATCGCCTGAACCTTGACGATGGAGTCGCCCAGCGTCTTCGCCTTCGCCAACGAAAGTTCGTCCCCTTCAAGCCTGTACAGATCAAGATATGCCCCCATCATCGAAGCCGTAACGCTGTTGATCATCACATACCAGCGGTATTTTTCCACAATACCGGGAACATCCACCCAACTGTCGAAGGACTCGCTCCAGTTACCGTAGGGCATTCCGTCCATGGAACAAACGGGATTCCACACCGGATTGAAACGGTGCCACGGCTCACTCACAATCCCTCTTCCGTCCGCACGGCACGGCTTACGCCAGCATGCGAACTGATCCTCGACCCAGCGGATTATCTCCCGCGCCTGGGCCCGGCGCACGGAATCTTCCGGAAACCGGGCAAGCAGATATCTAGCAACTCCAATGCCGACAACCGACGCAAGATCGGTATGGTTCGCGGAAGGCTTAGTATCCTCGAACTGCGGAGCGAAATCATACGTTTTAAGAGGCCCGTTCTCGATATAGCCGAACGCCCTGTCTGAAATCTTCAGCCAACGATTATCCTTGGTTTTCCGTGAAAGGCGCTCCATAAATCGACACACTACGGTCGGAAGCATCTTGACCGGGATATTGCCGTTGCCTTCAATGACGGGCGAGGCGTCTTTCTCCCACATCTTGAGATACCACGTACCGTTTTCCATCTGAAGCTTTTCGTACGTTTTCGCTATGTTCACTGCGGCATTGAGATACTTCCCGTCTCCGTCAACATCGTAAAGATCAAGATACGCAACCGCCATTGAAGCCGGATATACCAGCATGTTCTGTCCGGCGTACTTCACCGAAGCGAAATTGCTCTTCTGCCCTTCCATCTTGAAGTATGTGGGAGGGAAATACGCAAGCGGCGCATCGGCAGGCTGGGATATGGAAAGCGTGTAGTCGGCGGCGTTGCGGGCCACCTTCATGGCGTCATCCCTGTGCGACGGATCTATCTGCGCGAACCGGATCATTCCGCGGATCAGCGCCGAATTCATCTTTGCGGGATAGATGTTGAGAAGGTCGGTATATCCGTCGGGACGGCCGAACCTGAGAAAATGCTGGGTATTGGTATGCGCAAAAAGCGTCTTGTAATAGCGTTTTGCACATTCAGTATAGGAATACGGTTTCGGAGCATAGGCACCCGGCTCGTAAGGCGCGCTCTTCCAGAAGCGCCGGGTCCCTGAAACCCCGAGCACCCCCCCAGAAAATCACCTTTGTGGGTTCCACGCATGATAAACTCTGAAATTACATAGTCACCATCGGTATATTGGCGGATAATTTTCATTGTATAATCGGG
>JAGBFY010000034.1 GCA_017936245.1 Kiritimatiellia bacterium | reverse complement strand
CCCTGATCTTCGGAAACGGGAATGAACGCCCCTGAAAGTCCGCCCACATACGAACTGGCCATTACGCCACCCTTCTTCACCTGATCGTTGAGAAGTGCAAGCGCCGCCGTGGTTCCGGGCGCACCTGGATGCTCGAGACCGATCTCCTTGAGGATGTCGGCAACGGAGTCGCCGACCGCCGGCGTGGGCGCCAGCGAAAGGTCAATGATGCCGAACGGAACTCCGAGACGGTGGCTCGCCTCCTGCGCCACAAGCTGACCGACACGGGTTATCTTGAACGCTGTCTTTTTGATCGTTTCGCACAGCGTCTCAAAGTTTGCGCCACGGATCTGTTCGAGAGCACACTTTACGACGCCAGGACCGCTCACGCCCACATTGATGATGGCTTCAGACTCCGTAACGCCATGGAACGCACCCGCCATGAACGGATTGTCGTCCGGTGCGTTGCAGAGAACCACAAGCTTGGCGCAACCGAGCGAATCGCGATCCTTCGTACGCTCCGCCGCCGCCTTGATCGTTTCGCCCATGAGACGGATGGCATCCATATCGAGCCCCGTCTTCGTGGAACCGACATTCACGCTCGAGCATATGTGCTCGGTGACGGCAAGCGCCTCGGGGATGGAGCGGATGAGAAGCTCATCGGACTTCGTCATGCCCTTCGACACGACAGCCGAATATCCGCCGAGGAAGTTTATGCCGAGATCTGTCGCCGCCCGGTCAAGGGTGCGGGCGATGGTGACATAATCCTCTGGATGCTTGCAGCAGGCCGCGCCCACAAGGGATATCGGAGTGATGGAAACGCGCTTGTTGACGATCGGTATTCCGAACTCGCGGCTGATGTCCTCACCTGTCTTGACCAGCTTTCCGGCGTAACGAAGGAGCTTCGCGTAGATGTTCTTGCAGACTACGTCAAGATTCGAATCGGCGCAGTCCAGAAGGGATATTCCCATCGTGATGGTGCGCACGTCCAGGTTTTCATCCTGGATCATCTTGTTCGTCTCGATTACTTCCGATATAGAAATCATGTCAAACCTTTTCTTCTTCAGGACTGGATCGCCTTTTTGAGAGCTTCTGCCACAGCACGCGGATCGCAGGCGTCAAGCCGCCTCAACACGCAGGTCCAGCGATACGCGAAGGATCCCGCACGGTCATACGGACGCCCCATGAAGAGATCGTCAAACGCCGACTTGCGCTCACGGTACGCATCCTGCACCTCCTTGAGGCGATGTTCGAACGCAGAAACATAGGTCTTCGCAAACTCAGCAAAGTCGATAACGAACTTCTCGCGACGGCGGACGACATTAGCGTAAGGAGCAACGGCATTCACCAGCGGAGTCTCATAATCCACGAAGCTTCCGGCGTGATCAGTCACAATGAGACGCACCGGCAACCCCTTCGGATCGATCTGCAGCACTTCATAGTTCTTGTCGAAGATAGGCTCATTCGTCTCCGTCGTACGGCGGCCGACGACAAGATCCAACGCGGCGGCGGCTCCCATAAGTTCTGCGAACCTGTGCGCGAACGCAGGGTTGTGGAAACGCTCAGGCAACACCTTGTCCGATGCGATGCCGTGCACGTACTGTCTTACATAGTAGTAGGCGCGGATGGTCGTACCGTGATATTGGTTTTTTCCGGTGTACTTTTCCGTGAACTGTCCGAAGCCCACATGCTTGGGAAGGTTCATGCCGAGCTGACGGCATGCAAGACGGCGATCCATGATGTAGTCGGAGTACGTATCCGCCTCAATGATGGCGGAAAGCATATCCTTGCCCTCATCCAGATGCTCCGCGATCCCCCACTTCTGGAAACGCAGAATGAACACGCGCGATATCGGCTCCCCCTGCTCCTTGTACTGGACGATGTAAACACCGCTACGATGATCTTCGGCAACCGGAGTTCTCACGAGCGAACGGGGAATACGCCCCACGTTCACGTACTCGACTGACCCGAAAAGCCGCAATAGATTGAAGATGATGGATCGCACCCGGAGATCGCAAATCTCTGCAAGCTCAGGATCCTGAGTACGGTTGTACTCATCGTATATCGGATCGAATATAAGCTTTCCGTTATCGACTCTGCAACCGGGAAGCCACTGGATGTTGCGGTAGAACTCAGGGCTTATCCCCTGTATCAGATCCCTGTCGCCAACATCGCTCACGAACGCCTTGCGGGAAAGGACCTCTCCCATCTCAGCTTTCCAGACAAGGTTGGATTGCGGATTCTCGTCTCGAAGTTCCGGTGGCATCTCCATACGCCAGGACTGCTCAATTTTAGAGACAGCATCGCGCAGCTGCACATCAGAAAGCGACTTAACGTTCAGCTCACAGAACATCTTGCGCACTTCCGGATTGAGAGACGCAGGAAAAAGATCGATGAGCGGCATCCCTAAACGGTTGCGCGAGTTGAGACCATGCACAATCTCGTCGATCTGAGCGCGGAATGCGGCTTCGGGAAGCCGTTTCACCATTTCATACGTTCCAACCGTGAGATAGCGCGTTCCGGTGTGACCGTTGTAGTAGTAGAGAGGCTCGTTGTCCATTGCGCAGCGTCCACTGACGATCTGGCGGTCTGCCTCTTCGCGCGTCTTGACATCACGGGCCATGCGCCAGTTCTCGCCACGTGCACGAAGCGCGTCACGGACCCGCTTGGCATGAGTGTTGAGAAAGCGAATTTTGCGTTTAGACACAAATTTCTGCAGCTCCTCATCCGCCTGAAACGCAAGATCCATACGATTCGGATCGGGGCGTATCAGCACTACGTTCTCGAAAAACACCAAATCGACGGACGATTCAAGCAGCTTGCCTATCTCAATAGAAGTCAGGGCGGGCTTCCCATCCTCCGCCCTTGTGCGGTTTACTTCTCCTATCCACGTCTGGCGCTGCATCGCATGCGTACCGGGAACGGTCACAAGCCCTGGGTATTCCCCGGATATGAATATCGAACCGGAACGAGACTTGAGTTGTCCGTCGGCTCCTTTTGAAAAAATCGGATCACCAAGCAGTTTCATTGTCAAACCACCTTTCTCGCGCTCTCCAAAGTATTCCACAGCAGCATGGTTATGGTCATCGGCCCCACCCCGCCGGGGACAGGTGTAATGGCAGAAGCCACCTCCGCGCAGGAATCGAAATCAGCGTCGCCGCAGAGCCTGTAGCCCTTGGGGTTGTTTGCGTCCGGAACGCGGTTCACACCGACATCGATGACTACCGCACCTTCCTTGAGCATATCGCCGGTGAGTGTGTTCGGACGTCCGGCGGCGACCACCACGACATCGGCGGTGCGCGTGAATGCGGAAACATCCTTGGTGCCGGTATGGCACATCGTAACAGTCGCGTTTACGCTCTTGCGGGAAAGGAGCGCGGCAACCGGTTTGCCTACGATGTTGGAGCGTCCGATTACGACGGCATGCTTCCCTGAAAGATCCATTCCCGTTACTTCAATAAGCTTGATGATTCCGTGCGGCGTGCAGGGAAG
>JAGBFY010000325.1 GCA_017936245.1 Kiritimatiellia bacterium | reverse complement strand
CCTGCCGCCCATTATGCCCCAGAACCCGCGTCCCGCCGGAGAATAAAGAACACTGCCACGTTCATCGCCGAAATCATATGACGGTTCATCCACAAGATTTTCATCAAGAGAAAGCTCCGTTACCCGGCTCGAGTCGCGTTCGTACACATGGAAGGTTTTCTTCCTTCCCGACGGAGAGTAAAACGTAAAAGGCTCAGAACGCCAGACCCTGTCGTTCTCGTCGATTGTCTGCAATCGCAGCACCGAAGCCTTGTGAAGCGGCTTGAAGCTGAAGGAGAACTTCGCATTCTTCACATTGCAATGCGGAGGAATCGACTCCTGATTGATGTAGCGCAAAACGACAAAGTTGCCACCCGCAGGTCCTGCAATTCCGACGGCATCCTTCTTCATCACGTCAGCAAGGCGGATCGTTCCCTTGAACGCCGGAGAAAGATCGACCTCGATCACACCGTTCGCAACCTCATTTTCCGGCACATAGGCGAACATCCTCTTCGGCCAGTTGCACAGTGCTGTGTTCGTAAAAGTCCATCCATCCTTCTCTACCTTGATTGTGCGGTCGTGCGCTGCAACCTTTTTAAGTTCGGCACCAGGCGTATTACGCATGCGCACTCCGCCGGAGACCTTCCAGTTCGACCTGTCATGTCCCTGAAATTCGAGTCTGAACGAGACAATCCCTTTTCTAACCTTTGCCTGCGGATCATACATATATACGGTATCAGGGCCATCCAACACCTCAATGCTGCGAAGCTTGACTGGCGACGAAACCACGCCTGACACCGTGCACATGCCTTCCGTATCCTTCGTCCCTGCAGCTACACGCCCCTTAACACCCTTTGGCTGTTCACGGAGAGCCTGCTTGACCCACTTGAAATCAACGGTGCGCGACGCCGTTATATCCAAAGGCCAGAATCCGGTTTTCTGCTCGTATTTGCCGCCCTTCCATTCAACAGTGACCTCGGGCACAAGCGTACGTTCATGGGCAAACTCCGACGCGAACGACACGAACCATGCGCTGTCAAGGCGATCCGCTGAAAGCTTCTGTGCAGGATAGCTCTTGACCACCTTTCCGGAACGGTTTCGCCAACGGATTGATACGGCAAACTCCTTTCCGGCAAACGTACCATCCGGAATGTTGCGCACCTCAACCTCTATCGGCTCTCCCGCAATGAGCGTCTTGCGATAGGAAATGATGAGGTTTGGAATGGAGGTGTCATCGCCCGGAAACACGTCAAACGGGCGGCCTGCCCATTTGTCGGCGAAGTGACGCAGTATGCGCTGATGGGTGTATCCGTTGGATACGGTAGGCCTTACGTGCGTATTCTCGTTCTCCTCATCCCATTCGCAGCAGAGAACGAAGTCAGGACGCAACGTCGTCATCGTCTCTAAGCGTTCCGTTCCCAAGTCAGTACCGGTAGAGTCTATGGAATACGCCCAACGGTAGTAGTTTTCGTGTCCGAAACATATCGGCATTCCAAGATATTTCTTCCCCGCAAACTCAGGTTCAGAAAGCACAGACTGCAAGAGAGGCGTAACAATCTCGCGTTCGAACTTCGCGCCGTAGCGTCTCGGCCAATAAACCTCCCACCCTGCCATGAAGATGCCGTCCGTCTTGCGAAGAACCTTACGGAGATATTCACGCGCCTCAACAAGGGCTTGGGGCGTCATATGCGTATGCGGCAGACCTTTTTCGAATGCTCCAACGTAGTAGATGACGATAAACTTATCCTTGCCGAATTTCTCGTCCAAAGCCTTGCGGAACGCCTCCGCCTTGTCTAGGTCCCCTTCCCTGACCTTTGGATAACGCGTCAGGACGACCTTGCCGTCGATGCGGTATGCGTTCGGCATGGCAAGGGCTTTTGCCGCCACATCAAGATACTTGTCGATGCCGCCATCGTGATAGCCATACGGAAGCTCTACGAGAACCGGAAGTTCCGCGCCCGGAAGGACGCTCCTGCCGATCACCTCGCTGCGGCCCGACTGCGATATGCATACGCCAAGACCGTCCATCTTGCCGAGTTTCACAGCCTCGACTGTCTTATACCACGCAGGTTCATTGAGCAGATAGGCCTTGGTGCCCTTCCCCTGCCAAGAGGTATTCTGATGAAGCGGCCTTTCATACCATGCATGAAGAAAATCGCTGCGCTCCGCCCCATACTTGAGCTGCGCCCTGGCGAATATCGCAGTGCGCTCGGAGGCCGGCTTGTATGCCTTCGCCTCCGCCTTCCATTTAGCAAGAAGCCTTTCAGCCTCTGGAGTGCAGGTCCACGCCTTGCGCTGGATGTTCTCGCCGGCAGGGCCACGTCCGGCGAACAGCGAAAGCGAAAGAACGGAAACCCCCAAGACGAAAAACATCCTGCACATAATCAAAGCTCCTTCTTTTCAAGCGAACGGAAAAACGCATCCATCACATCGGGATAGTCGGTGCTGAACGAATCAGGACCGAGCGCCCAAAGCTTTTCATACGTCTCGATCCTGTCGCCACCGGTCCACGGCATCACCTGCGCCTCTATGCCGAGGGATTTCAATTTCGCAAATGCCTTTTTGAGAAGGGCGGACGACGGAGCGAACGGATCGCCGGGCTTGGAATGGTCAACGCGAACGTGTATCTGCACGATATCAGGACGCGGATATCCGGGTCTGTCGAATTCAGCGATGCGCTTCTCCAGAGTCGCTTCGCACTTTGCCGCCACCTCCGGCTTCCTGATGTCCCATCTTTTCGCATCGCCCCACATACCCGTCCATATCCACATGAGCACCTTGCCTTCCGGATTGGCCCTCTTCCAAGCCGGAATCAGGGACGTTCCACCGGTGCAGAAATACACCTGCGACTGGACTCCATGACGTTTTGCGATTTCGGCGATGACTTCCGGCGGAACGTTCTTGTAGTCGGCAAGGATGCGGCGTTCCGGACGAT
>JAGBFY010000324.1 GCA_017936245.1 Kiritimatiellia bacterium | reverse complement strand
GCTTGTGTCATCTTCGATGGTCGAAGAGATGTTTTTAGGAGTTAAAGATATGAAGAAGTTGATTGTTCTTTCTGTAGGGCTGTCATGCCTTGCGGTATCAGCGGATATGGGTAAGGCTCTCGGGCAGAAGTTTCTCCCGGCGGCATCGGATATGCTTACGTTCACCACTATTTCTCAGAAGCTTCACGAAATGGATGTTGAGGCCGATCTTGCCTGGACGAAGCTCGCAAACCGTGCAGACTACGACAACTACCGCAAGCAGATGTACCGCAAGATGATGTCGGCGATGGGTGAATGGCCGGATCGCACTCCGCTCAATGCGCGAACGGTCGCGACGATCAAGCGTGAAGGATATCGGATTGAAAAGGTCATTTTCGAGTCTATGCCGAAGCTTTTCGTGACAGCCAACCTTTTCATTCCCGAAACCCCCAAGTTCAAGGCTCCCTATCCGGCGGTCGTGCTGAGCTGCGGACATTCCGGGGACGGAAAGGATTGCGAGATATACCTCCGTGCCTGTGTGCTCGCTGTGAAGGCTGGTTTTGTCGCGCTCATGTACGATCCTTATGAACAGGGCGAGCGCAAGCAGTTCAAGGGAATTGGCTCCACCGGACATCACAACATCATCGGTCTGAAGGCGTCACTGATCGGCTGGTCCATGCCGATGCTTCGCACATGGGACGGTATGCGTGCGGTCGACTACGCGGAGAGCCGTCCCGAGGTGGATAAGGATCGCATAGGCTTCATGGGGCAGTCCGGCGGCGGAACGATGACCGCTCTCATGACAGCGGCGGACTGGCGCTTGAAGGCAACGGCTCCGAGCTGCTATCTCACATCACTTCGCCACCTCTGCGAAAGCATGGGTCCGCAGGATGGCGAGCAGAACATCTTCGGGCAGCTTGCATTCGGACTTAACCATACCGGCTATGTGCTTCTTCCTGACACCAAGGTCGCCGTGACCTGCCGATTCCGCGATATGTTCTCCATATACGGAACGCTCGATCTCTTCCGCACCGTACAGACGCTTGCGGCGAAAATCGGCACTTTCGACCACTATGCTCTCAACTCCGCACCTGGTCCTCATGGTTGGACCGAATCCACAGAGACTGCATCGGTCGACTGGATGCGCGCATGGCTCAAGGACGAGAAGGAGGTTCTTCCGCTTGACTGCACGAAGTATCGTCCGCTCGACATCGGATTCAATGTCAAGAATGTGGAACTCGGCCTTTCGCCTGAAGAACGCGGCGTCACTCCCACCAAGCGCACGATGGATCTTCCCGGTGCGCGTGACATCCATATGATCATGCGTGACCGCTTGGCCACCGCGGTCAAGGCGCGTCCTGCATATTCCGCCGCTGAGCGCAATGCTATCGCCACCAAGCTTGCGGGCGTCAAGATGCCTGCTGAAGTGAATGCTAAAGTCAAGGAGCTTCCTGCCGTTGATGTGAATGGTGCAAAGCTTACGAGAGTGGCATTTGTATATCCCGACGGACTTACGCTTCCCGCTTG
>JAGBFY010000323.1 GCA_017936245.1 Kiritimatiellia bacterium | reverse complement strand
GTGACGACGCCTATGAATTGATGCAGGACGTAAAGGCGCTGTTCGATCCCGATGGGATCCTCAATCCTGGGGTGATCTTCAATGAGGATCCGGATTCCTACGTGCAGAACATAAAGCCGTTGCCGAGTCTTGATCCGATAGTCGACCGCTGCATTGAATGCGGTTTCTGCGAAGCGAAGTGCGTTGCTCATGGATATGCGCTTTCGTCAAGGCAGAGGATTGTCGTCCAGCGCGAAATCGCCAGACTCAAGGAACTTGGCGTTACGGATGCTGACGCCCGCCGCAAGGCCGCGGAATTTGAACGCGATTTCCGTCGTGTCGGACGCGATCTGTGCGCAGGAGATGGACTTTGTTCGACTGCGTGTCCGGTAGGCATAAATACCGGTGATCTTATACATGTGATCCGTGGCCGGGAAATGCCGATCCTGAACCGTGGCATCGCTGCTTTTTCCGCCTCCAATCTGCCGTTTGTGGCCGGCTGCGCGGCCGTGATGCTGAATCTTGCTTCACTTGGCAGGAGGGTGTTGGGCGAGAGGCTGATGGCCTCCGTGTGCAGGAGTCTTCACAGATTCTCATTCGGTCTGGTTCCGCTTTGGACGCCTGCCGTCCCTGGATGCGAAAGCATGAAGGCGATGCGCAGAAGGGGCGAGGCTGCCATGTCCGGCTCCAGCAGGGCTTCGGGCAAGGTTGTGTACTTCCCATCTTGCATCAACCAACGCATGGGGGCAGCGAAAGGCGAAAGGCCTGTTGTCGAGGAGATGATGGAGCTTCTTGGGAAAGCCGGATATGAGGTTGTGTTCCCTGAACGGATGGAGCGACTCTGCTGCGGAACGATCTGGGAATCGAAGGGAATGCCAGAAGCTGCGGATCGCAAGACCGCAGAGCTTGAGGATGCGTTGAAGATCGCTTCGGAGAACGGCAAGTGGCCGGTCCTGTGCGATCAGAGTCCGTGTCTCCACAGGATGCGCGAGAAGATAAAGGGAATGAAACTTTATGAGCCTGCCGAATTCATCGAAAGGTTCGTGCTAGATAAGGTGCGCATAGAGCAGATGGACGAGCCTGTGGCAGTCCACATAACATGCTCCACCCGGAAGATGGGGCTTGCTGATTCGGTCATCCGTGTGGCAAAGGCGTGTTCCAGGAATGTGTTCGTGCCGGAGGGCATAGGGTGCTGCGCGTTCGCCGGGGACAAGGGGTTTACACATCCCGGATTGAACGCCTGGGCGCTGCGCAAGCTGCGCGGGCAGATCGAGAAGTCTGGCGTAACGCATGGATACAGCAATTCCCGTACCTGTGAGATCGGGCTGACCACACATTCAGGCGTTCCGTACTCCAGCATAGCAAGTCTGGTGAACAAGGTGGCGTCCAGCCAATCTTTTTCGTCATGATGGGCTTTTGTATGGTACAATTACGGTAGTTTTTATAGGCCAGCAACAACAATAGAAAAGGATCAGTACAATGAACAGACGTGATTTTCTTAAGCTTTCCGCATATTCGGCAGCAGCGGGCATGGCAGGCTGCGCAACCAGGCAGACGGTTCCTGCATGGACCGGCACCGACAAGATCAAGGCTGTGCTTCTGCATCTTGGCCACAACATGTGGTGCGAGTGGCTGCCGGATGATGTGATGCCGAAGGCTACCATAAGGGATCGATATGTTCCCGACTATGAGCTTCGCAACAAGGACGAGCTGTGGAACCGCGTGATCAACCGCATGGCTGAACGCAAGCTCAATATGGTTGTTATTGATGTGGGCGAGGGTCTGGTCTATCCGAGCCATCCGGAACTCGCCATCAAGGGCAGCTGGTCTCCGGACAAGCTGCGTGACGAGGTTGTGCGTCTCCGCAAGATGGGGATCGAGGCAATTCCGAAGCTCAACTTCTCCGCGACGCATGACGGCTGGCTGAAGCACTATCACCGTATGCTTACGCTTCCGCAGTACTATGAGGTTGTCAAGGATGTGATCCGTGACGTCGCCGAGGTGTTTCAGACTCCGCGCTTCTTCCATCTTGGATACGACGAGGAGACAGCCGGATACTCCGCAAACCGCAACTACTTTGTGATGAGGACCGGTGAGATGTGGTGGCACGATTTCCTCTACACCATCAAGTGCACCGAGGACTGCGGATGCCGTCCGTGGGTGTGGAGCGACTACGGCTGGGACCACGAGGACTACTTCAAGCGTTGCCCGAAGAGCGTGGTGCAGAGCAACTGGTACTATGATGAATGTCTGGGTGGCTTCGATCTCGCCAAGGACAAGACGCCGCACCGCAAGCGTCTGAGAGAGTTCTGGCAGCTTGAGGAGGCTGGATTCGATCAGATCCCATGTGGAACGAACTGGGTTGGCGGCGCGCGCCGTCGTGCCAACATTGGCGCGAACGATGTCATCGGCAAGCTCGTAAAGCTCGGACGCGAGGTCATCTCCGACAAGCGTCTTCTCGGCTTCATGATGGCGCCGTGGGCATCGTGCAACAACGAGAAGAACACAAACATCAACCTTGAGGGCGTAAATCTCTTCGCAGACGCCCTTGAAGGCAAGATCGCAGAACCTGGACCCTACATTGAGCGGTGAAGCGCCTGAACACGGTTGTTTCTCAATTAAGATAAGGAGTTTGAAAGATGAGGTCAATGGTAAAAACCGCAGGGTTTGCAATTGCGGCAGGTTTTCTTTCTGTTGCCCACGCAGAATTCAGTGTGGGTTTTGGCCGTATGGACATAACGCCGCCGCTCGGCACGGAGCTTTCCGGCTATTCCGAGCGTCGCGTCTCTGACGGAGTTCTCGATCCTCTGGACGCGATAGCCATTGCGTTTTCCGATGGCACGAATAAGGCGGTGGTGATTTCCTGTGACATAATAAACCTGCGCGCCTACTTTGACCTCTACCGCAAAGGTGTGGCTGCTGAGACGGGCCTTGATCCGCAGGCCGTGTTCATAGCATGTACGCACACTCACACCGGACCGATGGTGGGAGCCAGTACGTATGGGCAGAGGTTCGACAACTTCGACCGCGCCAGCATCTATGAGAAGTCTCTCACAGGAAGACTTGCCTCTGCAGTGAAGCTCGCGCTTGCCGATCTCTCTCCCGCCAAGCTGTCGTATGCCCGTGGCGAGGCAAAGGGTATATCCTTCATCCGCCGCTACCGGATGAAGGACGGTACATGCAAGACAAATCCCGGTGTTGGTAATCCCGATATCGTTGCGCCGATGAGCAAACCTGATGAACAGGTTCAGCTCATGCGTGTCGACCGTCCGGGCAAGGATTCGGTCGCAATCGTGAACTTTCAGTGCCATCCGGATACGATTGGCGGTTGCAAGATCTCCGCTGATTGGCCACGTGTTGTCCGTGAGACGGTTGAGCGCGTTCTTGATGGAGTCAAGTGCGTGCTGATCAATGGTGCGCAGGGCGACTCCAATCACATCTGCACCGATCCCACCCGCATCGTTCCCGGCAAGAAGAGCAAGAGAGCGCATATCCACATGGGGCGCGTGATAGCCGGTTCTGTCATCGGCTTGTGGGATGTGTGCCGTCCTGTCGAGGCCGGAAAGGTCAATTTCGGGATTGTCTCCGCGAAGGTGAAGACCAATCGCGGCAAGCCGGAAGAGCTTCCGGAAGCCAAGCGGATCATGGATCTTGTCCGTGCCGGCAGACATAGCGAGGTGCCCGGCGTTGGAATGCAGCGTACCACGAATGCCGCCAATGCCCGCAGAATCGAGTATCTCGCGAACGGGCCGGATTATTTTGAATTCCCGCTTTCGGCCGTTACGATCGGCGGCACGCTGGCATTCGTGGGTTTCCCGGGTGAACCTTTCACCGGATACGGCATTTCAATGAAGGGCAAGTCTCCATTTGCCATGACAATCCCGGCTTGTATTGTTAACGGCAACTTTGGATATCTTCCGGTTGACGAGGCGTTCAAGGAGACCGGATACGAAACGCAGGGTTCGCTT
This sequence comes from Kiritimatiellia bacterium, assembly GCA_017936245.1. Taxonomy (GTDB): domain Bacteria; phylum Verrucomicrobiota; class Kiritimatiellia; order RFP12; family UBA1067; genus UBA1731. The sequence continues at coordinate 1,093 of JAGBFY010000323.1, read as the reverse complement.
TTCTGTGAGGGTCTCGAGAAAACAATCACGGAGGAGCATCTCAGGCAGCTGAACAGGCTGATAGAACGCTGATTGAACTTTGCAAATTCGTTTTTGAACAAGAAATTTGCAACTTAATAAAAAGGAGTCGAGGTATGGCAAATAAAATCAACAGAAGAGGTTTCATTGGATTGGGTGCTGCCTTTGCGGCGGCGGGCTGCAGAACGAAATTTGGCGGTTTTCCGGCGATAACGTCAGTGCGCAGCCCTAACGGGCTTCTTCGCCATATGTCCATTGGTTGCGGCAACCGCGCCTGGGCGGACATCAATGCGATCTGCACACACAAGATGATCGAGATGGCGGCTTTCTGCGATGTGGATTCGAAATACCTCGTGCAGGCGAAAGCCAAATTCCCCAAGGCCAGATTCTACCGCGATTGGCGTGAGATGTATGAGGCGGAAGGGGATAAGGTTGATTCCGTGCTGGTGGGTGCGCCGGATCACCACCATGTCGCCATGGCTACGGCGGCGATGAAGCGCGGCAAGCATGTGTTCCTGGAGAAGCCGATGGCCAAGACCATGCAGGAAGCGGCATTCCTCCGTCAGACCGCGAAGGAGGCCGGTGTCGTCACGCAGATGGGAACGCAGTACAATGCGTACAAGTGCGACAGGCAGACTGTCGCATTGCTGAAGTCCGGCGTGTTGGGGCCGGTTGAACACGTCTATCTTTTCTCAACCCGCAAAGGCAAATCCCGCCGTCGCCGTCTGATGCCGAAGCTTGCACCTGTTCCGGGTGTTGCAGGATCGGCTTCCACTTTGGAAAGAGTTACGGAAGGATCCAGATAGCGCAGATGGAAGTGATTTCCTTCCGAAATCAGTGCACCTTTAGAGCCGTAGATCATATATTCCGGAGTGGGAAGAGCCACGCCGCCGGAAATTTCCATGTCCACGATCCGGCCGTTGATACCGGTGAAGACAATTTTGATGTGGTCTTCACAGTCGCCGGCTGCTGCCACATGTTTGATGGATGAGTACAGATTGGTGTAGTCGCCGCCGCAGAAACGCAGGGAGTGATCGATGATGTGGGGACCCCAGTTGAGAAGCTGACCGCCGCC
>JAGBFY010000322.1 GCA_017936245.1 Kiritimatiellia bacterium | reverse complement strand
TGAAGCATTGGCCTTATGTTGTTCTGCCTTGCCTGACCATGCACACTTCCGACAATGCGCTGCTCTGGAATGTTAAGTTCGCAGCTTCCGTTCACCTCCATCTTCGCATCGCGATCCGGGAACATTACGCGCACCCCATCAAAGCGCAGGACATTGCCCATTGCCGCGACCTTCTCGACCGTAACCTTCTTGGCCTTCAAATCCAGGACATCCGGTTCCACAAGCGTAAGCCTGAAGGACTTGATTTCGGGGATTTCAATCTCCAGCGGTTCGTCGTGCTCCTTGAAATCCGTCGAGCCCGGAAATTCAATGGAATCCGGTATGTAGTAACCGTCCGGAAGACGCGGCAACTTGAGCCTCGTAACAGTGACCGATTTCACAAAGCGCTTCATGCTCCACGGGAAACGGGACAGCGACAGCCTTACGGTCACATCCTCCGCGGACATGAAAGGCCTAGCCTCGGCCTTTTTGCGGTTGTATATCCGCAATCCCTTCATCCCGACACGTCCGGGGAAACTCCATTTAACAGAATCGGCACGCACAAGCCAATCTTCGGAGGAGATTTCGCGGGAAAGATATTCCAGCACAGATTGGGGAGCTGATATTTCAAGAAACCGGACTGCCAGCAGGACAGTCACAACAAGCGACATCAGAACGATAAAAAATTTAATTGCCGCTTTCATACGCATTGGCAGCCCCAAGGAGAGTCGAACTCCTCTTACCTGGATGAGAACCAGGTGTCCTAGCCGATAGACGATGGGGCCAGTTCATGTGTTGGTGCACCCGGTGGGATTTGAACCCACACACCTTGCGGCACTAGAACCTGAATCTAGCGTGTATGCCAATTTCACCACGGGTGCTAACGGGTGAATAAGATATCAAATCCCGGAAAATAAAGCAAGCACCTTTTTTCAATTTTTTATGCTGGGCGGAGATCTATCCCATCCGGATGCGTTCAAGGAACGAGGCATAGTGGGTACGGCGGGCTGCAAGAAGCCTGCGCATGCGATCCATTGCGTCACCGGTCAGCAAAGGACGCTCCTGCGACGCCGCCACCCTTTCCAGAAGAACCTCATCAGGACACTCCAGAAAGACCACCCTTCCGGTTGACTCTGCAATCCTGCGGCATTCAGGATCGAGCAGCGCACCGCCGCCGAGAGCGACAACCTGTCCATAAGCCTTCGAAACCTTCTCAAGCGCAGCCTTCTCTTTCGCCCGGAACGCGGCTTCGCCATCCTGCGCGAAGATGTCGCATATGCTTCGTCCGTCATGTTTCACAATCTCGGCATCGAGATCTACAAGCGGCATTCCCTTTTCGGCGGCAAGACGTTTCGCATACGTGGACTTCCCCGAACCCGGTGCACCATAAAGATATATGTTAGCGTTCATGTAAACGCTTGCGAGACGGGCCTGCTCCTCCAGCATCGGCATTCCGTCCACATACGGGATCCCGAGTTCCGCCGCCTCTGCCAGAAATTTCGTCGGAGACGGATTGTAAATAAGATCGATTGCCGCCTCACATTCGGGAAACGCCCTGAGTGTGACGGGTTGCGCATCGACATTCGGAAACATCCCGACAGGCGTCGCATTTACCACAAGCGCGGCATCGGCATTTCGTTCAAGGTTATCGTAGTTGTCCGCGCCCGCGCGCGAAATGTGCACTACCGCACATGCGCCAAGCCTGCGCAACGCAGCGGCTGCGGTCATCGCCGCACCTCCTGTACCGAGAACCACGCACTTCTTCCCGCGCACATCGATGCCGACAATCTCAACAAGTTTCACAAAGCCCGCCGCATCGGTGTTGTCCCCGAAGAGGGTTCCATCCATACGTTTCACGACAACATTGACATTCCCCAGCTCTTTTGCCACAGGAGTCGTATCGGTGCACAGGCCAAAGGCGGTTTTCTTGTAGGGGATTGTCACGTTGACGACATCATAATCGCCATGCAAAAGGAAATCCTCGACCTCATGCGGGGACTTTTCGTACAGACGGTATTCGTAATCGCCAAGTTTGGCGTGTATTTCCGGGGAAAGGCTGTGTCCGAGCTTTTCCCCCAGCAAACCGCATTTCAGGGACATGCAGACCTCACGGAACGAATTCGTAACCTGGAACGAGTGACTTCAGAGACTTGAGATACAACTCGGCATCTTCAGCGCGACCATCCTTAATCGTCTGACGGATAAGCGCCTCGATTCTGGAAACCATGCGCTTCTCGAATATGGAGCGCACCTCATCAGCCGCGTTTTCTACACTTGCATTTGCGTCAAGCAACCGCTGATCGACGGCGGAAAGAGGCTTTTTCGGTGCGGCAGGCACACCATCGCGGAGAATGCGGCGGCGAATCTCCTCCTCCTTGGCGAACGCGGCATCCTTCTTCGCCATTTCAGCAAGCTCTGCCTGAAGGGCCTTCTCCTCCTCCTCCATCAGCTGAAGAAGCGTCTTGTTCGGACGCGTCTCCTCCTCGCGGCGGCGAAGTTCCTCCTGCAGTTTCTCAACCTCTACGAGCTTGGTCGCGTAGTCCGCTTTCTGGAGGGCTAGAGTATTGCTTGCGGCAAGAATCCTCTGCAGATCCAACTCAACGAGATGCGAGGCGGCAAGAGCCGTCTGGAGATCGGCCTGCCTGACAGCGTTTGTGGTCTCGGCATGCTGCACAAGAAGTGCGGCCTCAGCCTTCTTCGCCTCTGCGGTCTTGAGTTCCGCTTCGGCCTTTCTGGCGTTTTCGGAAGCTATCTTCGCATCCGCCTCGGCCTTTCTCGCTTCAGCCTCCTTGGCCTTGGCAAGCTCCTTAGCCTCTGCCTCGGCTGCAAGACGTGCCTGACGCTCGTCCTTTGCGGCCTCCGCCTTGGATTTTGCTTCAGCGGCGGACTCCTTCGCCTTACGCGCCTCAGCCTCAGCGGTTTTCTTCTTGGCTTCAGCAGTCTTGGCTTTCGCCTCATCCTTGCGGACGAGCTTTTCAAGCTCGGCGTTGCGCTGTTCCTTGTTGCGCACAAACGTATAGCTCGCGCCGCCGACAACGATTAAGGCGATCAGGATTATGAGAAATGAATTTCGCATTGCTTTTTATTGTTAGTTGTTAAAACACAAGGCTCACACCGGCCTTAGCGGCAGAAGCGAACATAGCTACAGCGTAAAGCGCAACGATTACCTTTTCCATTTTGTTTTCCTTGTATTGCTATACTTGGATTGGCGTGAATTATAACATAAAATGGAGGCTCCAGAATCTCCGGGAGACGGCACCCATTCAACGGGAAACCCGATTCGGTGACGGCAAAAGCAGATCCCTCACAGCCAACCGGGAACCAGAAATGCGGTAGAGGCGGGGACATCCGAAAGGCGGAAGGTCAACACACCGCCCTTTTCGGCCTCTCCGACCTCCAGATACGGTCTGCGCAAAACCTGGCCGTTGAAAGAATACCCTATAGGATAGATTGATTTCGAACTCTCGCGTTCCACGGTGATTTTCAGTTTGCCGCGCGAAAATCCAATCTCCGCCGAATCGACGGACGGAGAACCGAGCAGATAGTACGGAGTGCCCGTAAGCGGATAGATCCCAAGACAGCTCCACACGTACCACGAGCTCGTGCCCCCTGAATCGTTGTTGCCTGGACATCCCCCTGGACCGTTCTTGAAACGGCAGCGGCGGATGAGGTCGATAATTGCCGCGGTACGGTCCGGCCTTCCGCACCAGATGTAGGCATAGGGAGTATCCATGTCGGATTCGTTGTTAAGCCCTTCGAAATATCCCGGACGGGCCGTGCGATCGTCGGCGGAATTCCATCCAGGGAAATCGCATCCCCACCTGAAAAAATTGTCCAACTGGGCCAGATATCCGCCGGTTCCGCCGGAAAGTGCAATGCGCTTCGCCATCTCCGGATGGGGCCGGAACGAATAATTGCGGTGATTGCCTTCGTAATACTTGGCTTTTTCGTGC
>JAGBFY010000321.1 GCA_017936245.1 Kiritimatiellia bacterium | reverse complement strand
GCCTCGAAGCCATGCTCCTTGCGCAGCTCCGACATCAGGACGAGAAGCGCGACGGAATCCGCGCCTCCCGACACGGCAAGCCCGACTTTATGGACTGCGCAGTCCGTCGCTTCAATCCCTGTTTCCGAGGAAGAGACGGTACGCAGGGTTGTCCGTCACTTCCTTGAACGAATATCCAAGAGCCTTGAGCGTGCGGATGAACTCCTTGCGCTCCTTTTCCGGAACCTGCATCCCCGCAAGGACGCGTCCATGGTCGGCGCCATGGTTGCGGTAGTGGAAAAGCGTGATGTTCCACTTGTCGGAAATCGCCTCAAGGAACATCATCAATGCGCCTGGACGCTCCGGGAACTCGAAAGCGAACACAATCTCGTCATGTATCCCGCGCGTATGGCCTCCGACCATGTGCCGGACATGCTCTTTGGCTATGCGGTCATCGGAAAGGTCGATGGTCTCTATCCCTGCAGACTCCAGCGAGGCGACAAGCATGGACGTCTCCGAACAGTCCGCGACCGAAATGCCCACGAACACATGCGCATGGGATGGATCGGAATAGCGGTAGTTGAACTCGGTAATGCTGCGGCGGCCGATCTTGCGTATGAACTTCTTGAAAGCGCCCGGACATTCCGGAATCTTGCATTCAAGCACGGCCTCGCGCCCCTCACCGACCTCCGTCTCCTCTGAGACGAACCGTATGCGGTCAAAATTCATGTTTGCGCCGGACACGATGCAGACGTACGTTTCGCCCTTCTTCGCGGTCTTCTTCGCTGCGGCGAGCGCAAGCGCACCCGCAGGCTCGCATATGGCGCGGGTGGCATCAAACACGTCCTTGATCGCGGCGCACGTCTCGGCAGTCGATACAGTGACGATCCCATCCAGAAAGCGGCGGCAGATGTCAAATGTGATCGTACCGGGCTTCTTCACGCATACACCGTCCGCGAATAGCCCCGGCTCAGTGAGAACCGTTATCTTCTTCGCCTTGATGGAACGGTCCATGCAGTCCGAATCCACAGGCTCAACGCCGATGACCTTGACATCGGGACGTACAGCCTTGATGTACACCGCCACGCCAGCGGCAAAACCGCCGCCGCCGATCGGAACGTACACGGCGTCAAGCCTGCCGGAGTGCTGACGGAGAATCTCCATCGCCACAGTACCCTGACCGGCGATCACGTCCTCGTCGTCATACGGAGGGATGAACGTAAGCTTTCGTTCCTTCACGAGACGCGCCGCCTCTTCTGCGGCATCGGAATAGCTGTCGCCCGCAAGAACGACCTGCGCACCGTGGCTCTTGACCGCATTCACCTTGATGTCAGGGGTCGTGACAGGCATAACGATCGTCGCCTTGCATCCGAGCCGTTTCGCAGAGAGTGCAACGCCCTGGGCATGGTTTCCGGCGGATGCGGCAAGGACGCCCTTCGCGAGCGCCTCTGCGGGCAGCTGGGACATCTTGTTGTAGGCGCCGCGAATCTTGAACGAATGTACAGACTGCAGGTCCTCGCGTTTTAGGAGGAACTTCGCGCCAAACTTCCTTGAAAGAGACACCGCCTCATCGAGGGGTGTCTCCTTTACGATGTCATAGACCTTCGAATTCAGTATCTTCGTAAGGTACTTTGACAGCAACGCCTTGTCTGAATTAGCCATCAGTAGAGTTCCTTGGCCTTTGCGAGAACGTTCTCGGCGGTGAAGCCGAACTGCTCGGCAAGCACCTTGTACGGACCGGAATCACCATACGTATCGAGCGTGACAAAACGCGTTTTCGACTCGTCCGCAACGTAGCGTCCCCAACCAAACTTGACGCCGGCTTCGACGATGATGCGCTTCGTGCAGGTTCCCGGAACGACGCTCTCGCGATATTCGAGCGACTGACGCTCGAAGAGTTCGCGGCACGGCATGGAGACCACGCGCACGGAACGCCCCGTATCGGCAAGCATCTTCGCCGCTTCGATGCAGAGCGAAACCTCCGAACCGGATGCGAGGAAGAGATACTCGGGATGCGCGGAGTTCTCGTAGATCGTGTATGCTCCGCGCGAAACGCCCTCTGCGCTAGTGCCTTCCAGAATCGGGAGATTCTGTCGCGTCGTTAGGATGCAGCTCGGACCGGTCGTATTCTTGAGCATCTCAACCCAGCAGTAGCCGGTTTCGTTCGCGTCCGCAGGGCGGAACGTCGCCACATTGGGCATGGTGCGCATCGCGGCAAGCTGTTCGACAGGCTCGTGGGTCGGGCCGTCCTCGCCGACATAGAACGAATCGTGCGAGAACACCCAGATCGAGGGAAGTTTCATGAGAGCCGCAAGACGGATCGCCGGACGGCAGTAGTCGGAGAACACGAAGAACGTGGCGCCGAACGCACGGTAGCCGCCGTATGCGGTGATGCCGTTGACGATCGCGCTCATGGCGAGCTCGCGTATGCCGAAATGGATGTTGCGTCCGGAGAAGTCTCCGGCGGCAAGCCAGCCATACTCCTTCATGCCGGTCTTGTTGGACGGCTCAAGGTCGGCAGAACCGCCGATGAGGTCGTGGGCGACCTTTGCGAGAGCGTTCATGACGGTACAGTTCGCTGCACGCGTGGCGACGCTCTTCGCGGGATCGAACTCGGGAAGAGCCTTGTAGAGATCGTCCGCGGAATAGCGCACCGGGGCCGCGTCCGCAGACTCCGCCTTCTTCGCCCTGAGCCACATGTTGCGGGCGCGGTGGCAATATGCGCCGCGCTTCTCGAACATGTCGTAGACGTCGTCCGGAATCTCAAAGCTCTTCTCAGGATCGAAACCGAGATTCCTCTTGAGTCCTGCAAGCTCTTCAGCTCCGAGAGGGGCGCCGTGAACTCCCGCTGTGTTGCTCTTCGTGGGAGCGCCGAAACCGATGGTCGTCTTGGCGATGATAATCACAGGCACGTCCGTGATCTTGAGGGCACGGCGATACACGCGGTCGATCTGCGCAAAATCGTGTCCGTCACACTCCAGGACCTTCCACCCATAGCTTTCGAAACGCTTCTTCGTGTCGTCCGCCATCGAAAGCTCCGTGGAGCCTTCGATTGTGATTCCGTTCGAATCATAAACGAGCGTAAGACCGCCGAGCTTGAGGTTGCCGGCGAAGGAGCAAGCCTCGTGGGAAATGCCCTCTTCAAGATCGCCGTCGCCGCAGAAAACCCATGTGTGGTTGCCGTCGCCGTTCTTGCGGGAGGCGAGCGCGAGACCGACACCCATCGCGATACCCTGACCGAGAGGTCCGGTGGTCACTTCGACGCCCGGCATCACGCCACGCTCGGGATGTCCCGCGCAACGGGAGCCGAACTGACGGAAGGTCTGCACCTGATCCATCTCGCACCCCTTCACACCGGCAAGGTGCAGGAGCGAATAGACGAGCATGGAGGCGTGGCCGCCGGAGAACACCAAACGGTCGCGAACCGCCCATTCAACGTCCTTGGGGTCAAAATTGAGGAACTTTAGCCACAGGGAAACCGCCAGATCTGCCATGCCCATAGGAGCGCCGGGATGACCGCTGTTGGCCTTCTCGATCGCATCCGCCGCCAGACAGCGCACCGTATCGGCCGCCAACTTCAACTGTTCGTTTGTGTATTTCATTGTCTTTATCCAGTTCTCTGTTTTCGAAAAGTTTCATTATACCATAAAATGGCGATAAAAACCTAATGATTGCCCATGCACCGAAAAGCCGCTCCATGATTTGCAAGAGATGATGGCGTATGATATCATTCAACGCATATGAAAAATTATGATACGGAGATTTGCGTACAGAAACTCGCCGAACTGTTCACGGCAAGGGCAGAGGCTGTCGCCGCAAAAGTGAGCAGAGTAGCGGACGTCGCTTCCGCAGAACGGCTGATTGCCGAAGAAAAAAGCAGACTTGGCACCGAAAACGTCGGTGTAGCACATGCAGTTCTCGGCATTGCCGCGACAGGGACGTGCGTCGTCGAGACTGACGACGAAGAGACTCGCCTTTCGACCATGCTGCCCGAAACAAGCATCATCACACTCAACATTTCAAACATCGTGCCTGGCATTACGGACATCGCCCACTATATGCGCGAACGCCAGAAAGACGGCAAGATCTCCTACACTTCGCTCATCACTGGACCCAGCCGCACAGCCGACATCGAACGCGTAGGCGCAATCGGCGTACATGGTCCCCTGAGCGTACACATCATCCTTCTGGAGGGCTGACAGATGCAGCACGATTCCCCCCGCACCGCAAGCGATTACCATAGGCAGATTGCCGACGCTCTCAACGATTCATTCTTGAGAAGAGCTCTCGACAAGTTCGCCGTTGAATACCGCGTCAGCCGTGATGCCGTCTTTGAAGAGATCAGAGGCCGTGAAACAATAAAGCGGATAGCAGAACTCAAAGATGATGCGGCCAAGCATCTGGAGGAACTCTACGCCCAGTTCAAGGCGGAAGTGGAGAAACGCGGCGTAATCGTCCATCGCGCATCGGATGCAGTCGAAGCCTGCAAGATAATCGCGAAAATCGCCGCCGACAACAACGTCAAGAACATCATCAAGTCCAAGTCCATGACCGCCGAGGAGATAGGGCTCAACGCCCATCTTGAAAAGGCCGGTCTGAATGTCTGCGAGACGGATCTCGGCGAATGGATCATCCAGCTGCGTGGCGAAGGGCCATCCCACATGGTGATGCCCGCCATCCACCTTTCCCGTGGACAGGTCGCCGAAGAATTCGAAAAGGCGACCGGTGAAAAACAGGATAGGGAAGACGTCCAGAAACTGGTTAAGGTCGCAAGGCGCGAACTGCGACCAAAGTTCCATGAGGCCGATATGGGCATATCGGGCGCGAACATATGCATCGCCGAAACCG
>JAGBFY010000320.1 GCA_017936245.1 Kiritimatiellia bacterium | reverse complement strand
AGGTGTCCGGTAGGACCTACGTCAATTGCGACAAGATGTTTTTCTCCGCTGGTGCTTGCGGCGGATTTTGCGATTGATATTGCCGATGTTATGACATCGTCCAGCTTGTATCCGCCGTGGTATTTGGCGCGGTTCGCCCCAAAAGTGTTGGCATATATGATATCTGCTCCGGCGGCAAGATATGATTCGTGCACGGTGCGTATGTCGCCAGGTCTGGATATGTTCCAGTCCTCGGGTGTTTCGCCCGGTTCAAGCCCTTTGGCTTGAAGCTGTGTACCCATTCCTCCATCAAGGAACTGTATGCAATCCGCCGGAAATGCGGAGCCAATTATGTCGTTTGTTGCCATGGCGCATGATTATATCATATGCGCCAATCCTCTGATCGTCGTATGTATCTCTTCGATGTATTCTCTAAAGACAGGAAATATTGTGAAATATTGAAAGACATCAAAAATTGCTGCATTTGAAGTTTATCATATGAGATTGAGCATGTATGCTGCAATTGCAAAGTCGAATATATGGGCGGTCAGAACTATCAGAAAGAATTTTTTCATTTTTTTTTTCCTTTTTATGCCGGCGCATCATTGCGCAGACATTGTGATTGGTGAAATGATTCGGTTGAACTGACACCCAAGACAAAAAAAAAATAAATAATTCAAAGAACGGTCAAATATGTCGCCTCTAAAAACTTGTGCGCATATGTGAAATTAAAATTGTGATTTTGTAGTAAAATTACATGCCGTGAACATCATGGCCGATGAAACGAAATACAAGGTTGTCGCAAAATCGCTTGAGAACGACATTCGCGCCGGCAAGTATGCCGGACGCTCGTTGCCAAGCGAAGCGCAGCTTGTACGGCAGTTCGGGGTTGGGCGCAAGACCGTGCAGCGGGCCATTCTTGAGCTTCAGTACCAGGGGCTTGTGGTGCGTAGACAAGGTAAAGGCACGTTTCTCTCCAATCTCGGGAAGAGGACAACAGGCTTGCTGGGGCTTCTTATCCCGGATGCGTCCTCTGCGACGATATTTCAGTCGTTTTCGCGCGAGATAGCCCGTGTGGGGCAGAATGCCGGATATACGTTCCTTTTCGGCGAAGCTGCGGTTGGTGATGCGGAATCGGTCGCGCTTCAGACAAGAAAGTTCGCGCGCGATTTTGCCGCCCGTCATGTCGAAGGCGTCATCTTCCGGCCTTTGGTTGACGAGGGGTATGAGAAGGTGAATCTTGAGATTGCCGGGATATTCAAGAAAGTAGGCATACCTCTCGTTTTGATAGATTCTGATATAGTCTCATCTCCTAAGCGCAGTGAGTTCGACATAGTCGGCATAAACAACATTGTTGCGGGACAGAGAATCGCCGATCATCTCTTTGGTTTGGGACGACGCCGGATCGCATTTCTGATGGATGCCTCTCCGTTAGGCTTTTCCGTCAATCTGCGCAGCCGACTCTTCGGCCTGGCCGGAGCTGTTGTATCAGCTGGTATGGAATGGAATGCAAAACATGTGCTGACCGTGCGCGCAGATGATGTCGCGGGCATCCGTCGTTCCATTTGCCGCAGGTACAGTCCTGATGCAATTGTATGCGCCAATGACGCTGTTGCGATACGTCTTATGCAGACGCTGTCATTTCTTGGGAAACGTGTTCCAGAAGACATTGCAGTCGTTGGCTGTGATGGGATAGACAGTTCCAGACTATCCGTTCCTTCGCTCACTACGATCCATCAGCCTGTGGAGCAGATCGCCGAAGAAGCTTTCATGACGCTTATGTCGCGCATCAGGAATACTACAGGTGGCAATCCGCGAGAAATACTTCTTGACGCTCCGCTTGTGGCAAGAAGCTCAACCATAGGTTCGAATTCATGTGCAAGAAAAATCAGAATACGTAAAGGGATAATCACGTCATGAACAAATTTACTGCATTTATTCTTCTCTCCATTGTCTGCTTATGTGGAACTGCTGCGGCATTGCCGTCGGCGGAATTCGATCATGGCGGCATGGCGTTTGACTTGGAGGCAATCTCTAAAAAACGTTTCTGCGTGCCGGAAGGCGGCTTGAACGGAATCGTCGTTCGCGCCAAGGACTCAGATGTCGATGCGCCCTCTGTCGTACATTTAGAGCTGCACAAGAAAAGCGCTGTAGAAACTGCGCACTCAGTTTCGCTTCGCTATCGTCTACGCGTGGATAAATATCCAGACGACCGAAAAAGGGAAGTGATTCTCATATGGTATTTCCGTGGAAAAGACAAGAACGGAAATGCCGTGAAGATAGGCGGCTCGCGATATCGCATTCACGATACATCTGGCGGATGGCGGGAAATATGCTTTCCAAGGCTCGTGGCAGGCTCCAGCGTTGATGCCATTGATTTCGAGTTTGGGTTGAACGGTTGTCTCGGGAAACTGGAGTATAAGGATTTGTGCGTCTCTGAATATGAAGATGCAGCAGGTGCGACGGAAGGATACATTGTAGAGCCGATTGTCCGCCCGATGTCGTTCCTTGACAATTCGTTTGCGCTGGCGTCTGGACAGCCGCAACTTATGTATTTTACATGGCGGTATGCGGACCCGCTTGAAAAGCGAGGATCGGGAAAATACGATGCGAAGAAGTGGTCGGTATCGTTCAGGCTGCCGCCCGGCGTAAAATGTCTGTCACACCTCAAGGCCATTCAGCGGAACTTCAAGAACGAAAAGCATGAGGACGGCAGTTCGACTGTAGCTTTCGACGTACATCCGAATGCGGCTCCCTACGATAACTGGAACCACTGGTATCTCATGGGACTGATCGTATCGAGTGATTTGCCGTCGGGCTCTCAGCCGGGGGATGGAGAGTTCACTGCATTTTACGATGGACGCGTTGCCTCCAAGCCGCTCAAGGTTAAATTCTCAGTGACAGAAACCGCAAAGGCTGCATCTGTTCCACGCCGGTATTTCAACGGTGCATATATTGGCGCAGATCCATCCGCATCGAGATTCGCCGACACGGATGCTGCCGCTTCCTTGATAAAGGCATGGAGCGAAGCTGGGGCGCGGAGCTGCCATGGCGGAGACGCCGGAATGCTGCCGTTGCTTCGAACGAATGGAATATGCCGCGTTGCAGCTCCTTATAGGTATGTGGCAGACGGGTACAACGTAAATCCACCTCCGGGATGTGGCATGAACCGTCCTGCGGATCAGAAGTTCATTCCGTACGACACCAACCATCCGCCGGCACGGCTGAAGTATTTCGATAAGGCGAGCTGCCCCGTCGCTATTTACGAGGAGGCATCGTATTTCAGGGATGCGGTATTGCCGGTGCTGAAAAAATATCTGTCGGGATACGACTGCTTGGAGACGAACTGGGAACCCATTGCATTCTTCGGCAGGGGATGTGCGTGCAACCGGTGCCGTGCGGAATTTGCAAAATATGCAGGATGTGAAGAATCTGATGTAGCAAAGGATTGGCCGGCGTGTGTGCAGGAAGGAGGGAGATTTGAGCATAGGATCGAGCGGTTCCGGGCGATTCAGCACGGCAAGGTTGTGAGGACAATCAACAAATACGTGTGCGAATATACGGGAAACGAAAAATCGCACGGATTGATTCCTGAAATAGCGTGGGGTGAATTGGCGGATGCATTCCAGTATCACCCAAGGCAAGGGGAGAGCGATCCGCGTGAATATGCCGGTTCCTTGAGATGGATTAATCCATGGGGACCGTATGTATGGTGGGACGCAAAAACCCCGTATCATTACCAGAAGCGGCTGTCTTTGGCTTCATATGCGGCGGCGAAAAACATCCGCGAGTTTGTGGATCGCGAGTTCCCGCTCCCCAATCGCCCGAAGCTGCTTTCGTTCCCCAGCGGTTGGCAGGGAAAAACATGGATAGCCGTTCCGGAATGGATTGGACTTGCGATGGATTCCTTCTTCTTCAACAGGTGGGAGGGCACGTCAGTCTATGCCTTCCCGGCTGGATATGATGCCAGGTACTGGAAAGCGTTCGCCGAAGCGACGGCTCGCGCCGGAAGGTGTGAGGATGCCGTGTTGGATGGTGTAAGATCGGATGGGCTTGTTGAAACCATCCCTGTGCCAGAATACGCCGCCAACTGCCGTGAGACGACAGGTTTTCTTCCTCAGATAACGAACGTATCCACGCTTCAGGCTCCGTCATACGACTGGAAGGAAGGGAGGGTAGTTGGGCTTCTCAACTTCTGGGAGAAGGGCGAGGCGTTTCTCACGCTTAAGCTCAAAAGGTTGGCACCTGGTTCGTACACGGTAATCTCCGAAGGTAAAACACTTTGGACGAATCCAGATGGCGGCGTGTCATGGACAGCCGACGAACTTGCCAATGGAATGTTTGTTGCGGTTGGTGCTGCAAGGACTGTAGATTTCACAATCCGTCCGGTGCGGGAACATTCAGAGCGCAAGGCGGTAAACGAAATGTCGCAGAAGGCGGTCCGAACCCTTTACGAAAAGGCTCGCAGCCGCTTGCAGCGTGCAGCGGATGAAGACAGGGCTTCTGAGCGGATGCGAGGCCTCCTTTATCCAGACACCCTTCCTCAAATCTGATTTGACAACTTTGACAACAAGAAGTATCATCTACAGGCGATATCAATATGAAAACAAGGAGAAATCCAATGAAATGGACACACTATTCCGTTGCTTGCGCAAATAGGCTCATTGTAGCGATTCTTGCGACACTGTCCGCTGGGATGGTTTCGGCCGCCACATCGTATTCGGTTGCAGATGAAGTTCTCACAGTCACCGTGCCTGAAGGAGAAACGAACAGCGTTGATGCGACGCAGTTGGCTGTCGCCAACGCGAATTCTGTTACGAACATTGTGAAGACGGGTTTGGGTGCGCTTGTCATGGATGATAAAACCGCCATTCCTCAATATGCTGGCGATATCAATATCGAAAACGGCATGTGGGTGATAGCATGCACAAATGCACTTGGAAAGCTTTCCTCGAAAGCCGACTGCAGCGATGTGGGAGCGGTGTTTGTCAAAGAAGGAGGCTCTCTTGCGGTGGGCGGAAGCGACAGGGCGATATCCAATGTCGGCAAAAAGATATATATAGCAGGAAGTGGAGTAAATGGGAAAGGCGCTTTGACAATGGCGCTTGCAACTGCAGCCGGAGATTACTCAAGTGGTGTTTTGGGCCGCAACATAGAACTTACCGGAGATGCGACGATAGGGCATTATTTGAAATATACCGTGTATTTCACGCAGGCCAACACCTCGTGGAATCTTAATGGATATAAGCTGACCATCACCCATGATCCCGTAAACAGCAGGGGATATGTGATTGGAGGTACGGATAAAAGCCAGATTTTTGGTCCTGGCGATATTGAGATGAAGGACGGCGCGTATATGATATTCCAGGGTAAGACCCTTATGGTCGGCGACAATGGAACAATAGCATTCAAGGACAGCTCCAAATT
>JAGBFY010000319.1 GCA_017936245.1 Kiritimatiellia bacterium | reverse complement strand
GTGGCTTTGCTGTTCTCCAGGGGCTTGCCATGCCGTGCAACGACTTATCACGTGGTTGTTCTGTGGAAGACATCGTCAATACGGCAATCCTTACCGCGGTTCAGTCCCTGAAAGCCTGAAACGACAGCCGATTGCGCCTCCACCAATGGGGACGGCAGTGCTTTTTCATTGACAGAAATCGTGGTTTTTCGTATTATTCACCCGTTTTCTTTTCGGAGGTCATAGGGTCTCCGAAGGGATTGTATTGTTTTTTGACAAAAAGGAGAGTAAAAATGGCGGATAACCAGTTGCTGGCGATGGTTAACTACATCGAGCGCGAAAATGGCGTAGAGCGCGAAATTGTGCTTACGGCTATCGAGCAGGCTATTCAGCAGGCAGCGCGTCGCAATACTGGCGTCACCAACGATCTGCGTGTCGTCATCGACCGCAAGACGATTACTCTCCATGTGTACGACACGATGGTCGTTTCCGATGAGGATACCGGCACGGGATTCATCTCCGTCGCCCGCGCCCAGCGTCTTGACCCTTCCAAGAAGGAGGGCGATACGATTGACATTGAGCTTCCGGCTTCCAAGCTGGGCCGCATCGCTGCGCAGACTTCGCGCCAGATGATAATGCAGAAGATCCGCGAGGCCATCCGCTCGAACACCTTCAACGATTTCAAGGGGCGCATCGGCGAGATCGTCTCCGGCACGGTTACGGGGCTCAACCGCCGCGACATCTATGTTATGGTCGGAAAGACGGAGATGGTGCTTCCCGCCAAGGAGCGCATCCCCACTGAGGAGTTCGCTGTTGGCGATTCCATCCGCGCCATCGTACATCATGTGAAGCCCGAGGCTACGGGTCCTTCCGTGACGCTTTCCCGTGCTTCCGGCGAATTCGTCCGTGCGCTTTTCCGTCTTGAGGTCTCCGAGATCTCCGATGGTGTCGTGGAGCTCGTTTCTGTCGCTCGCGATCCTGGCTACCGCAGTAAGATTTCTGTTCGCACGATGGACGAGAAGGTCGATCCGGTCGGAGCGTGTGTTGGTCTGCGCGGTGCGCGTGTGCGCAACATCGTGCGCGAACTGAACGGCGAGAAGATCGACATTGTCCGCTGGTCCGACGATGTGAAGAGCTATGTCACGCAGGCGCTTGCTCCGGCAAAGCTGGAGTCCGTTGAGGTCGATCCTGAGCAGGACAATACGGTGCATGTCACTGTCGCCCCCGACCAGTATTCGCTTGCAATCGGAAAGCGTGGCCAGAACGTGCGCCTTTCCACGAAGCTTACCGGCTGGCACATTGATGTCACGAAGGCGATGAACCTCGCCTCGTTCGAGGATCAGAAGGCCGAGGCGATCAAGACGCTTGCCGACACGTTCTCGATTTCCACCGCGCAGGCGACGCAGCTTGCCGACGCTGGCTTCCTTACGGTTGACGGCATTCTTGAGACCGATGCGGAGGACTTTGCTGCTGCCACGGGTCTGGACGATGTCACGGCGACGGGCATCTACGCGGCAGCGCAGGCCGTGGCCGAACTTATCGGCGAAGGGGAGGAGTAATAAAGCATGAGGGTTTACGAACTTGCCGCAAAGATCGGCACCACTTCGCAGACGGTGATGCGTCTGGCCGAAGAGAACGAGGTGGAGGTCTACTCTCCGCTCAGCACTTTGGAGTCCGATGAGGTTGAGACGCTTAACGCGGCTCTTCTCAAGGTTGGCATCGAGAAGCTGAAGGCCGATGCCGAGTCTGCCCGCGACCGCCGCATGAACAAGGCTCGCCGTGCGCTCAAGGCCGCCGAGGAGGCGAACCGCATCCAAGCCGATGAGCTTGAGGCGAATCGTCAGCGCGCCATCGCCGCATACAAGGAGAAGGGCGGCGAGATTCCCATGCCTGAGACGAAGAAGGCTCCCGTCGCGGCGGCGAAGAAGCCTGTCAAGGAGGAGATCAAGCTTGACCTCCCCGAAGGGCCTAAGGTCAAGTTTGAGGTTTCCGCAACGGAACCGGAAGAGGCCGATGCTTCTGCCGATAACGATGCAGACGATTTTGACGATGATGACGACGATAGCTGGCTGCTGGGCAAGGACCGCAAGGCTGCCGGAGGCAAGAACCAGCCGATGTCGATGAAGAAGCAGCAACAGGCCCTCTCCAAGAAGGAGTCTAAGAAAGAAAAGGATGTCAAGAAGGACGCGAAAAAGGACTTGAAGAAGGAGGCTGTGAAGCCTGTTGCCAAGTCCGCGCCCGTCGCTCCCGCCAAGCCTGCCGCACCTACACCGCCGCCGCGTCCTGTCACCCGTGTTGGCGGTCTTCGCGCCGGATTCTCATCCGTTTCGATGAAAACGGCCACCACGATGAAGATCATGGCCTCGCAGGGGCAGGCTCCTGCTCCGAAGCCGACCGTCACGATGAGCGTCAATACGCGTGAAATATCCGTGCGTGGCGCAGTCGTCGTGAAGGAGCTCGCCACGAAGCTCGGCATCCGTCCGAACCGGCTTATCGCCGATCTCATGCAGCTCAAGGTGCTTGCCTCCATCAACCAGAGGGTTGAGCCGGAAGTCGCAATCAAGGTTGCCCAGAAGTACGGCTACAAGGTCAATGTTGAACACGCCCGCGATGCGGCGAACAAGAAGCCTGTCCTCAAGGCAATCGATGCGGATGACGAGATTCCGCAGGATAAGCCCGAGCAGATGCTTCCGCGTCCTCCGGTCGTCACCTTCCTTGGTCACGTGGATCATGGCAAGACGACCCTCATGGACCATATCCGCCATACGAAGGTCGCGGCCGGCGAGGCTGGCGGCATCACGCAGGCGATCTCCGCCTATCAGGTTGATGTCCAGGGCCGCAAGATTACGTTCCTCGATACGCCTGGCCATGCCGCATTCAACGCGATGCGCCAGCGCGGCGCCCAGCTTACCGACATCGCGGTGATCATCATCGCCGCCGACGATGGCATCATGCCGCAGACGCAGGAGGCGATTAAGTTCGCCCGTCAGGCCGGTGTGCAGATCATGGTCGCCATTACGAAGTGTGACAAGCCAACCTCCGATCCTATGCGCGTCAAGCAGATGCTTCAGAAGGAAGGTCTCACGCCTGAAGACTGGGGCGGCGACATCGTCTGCTGCGAGGTTTCCGGCCTTACCGGCGATGGCGTTGACAACCTTCTTGAAATGATCCTTCTTCAGGCGGATATGCTTGAGCTTACCGCCAACCCTGCACGCCGCGCAAACGGCTATGTGATTGAGGCGGAGCTGGAGCAGGGCTTTGGTCCTTCCGCTGTTGTGCTCGTCACCGGCGGTACGCTTAAGGTTGGCGATGCGATTCTCATTGGTGAACATTTCGGCAAGGTCCGTTCACTCATCGATGATCACGGCCGCCGCATCAAGGAGGCTCCGCCGTCCACCCCGGTCAAGTGTACAGGTCTTTCCGGCGTGCCTGAGGCTGGCGCGGAATTCCGCGTGATGCTTGACGAAAAGCGCGCCCGCACACTCGCCGAGGAAGCCGCACGTCGCCGCAAGGAAGAGGAGCTTTCCCAGTCCAAGGCGGTTTCGCTCGATGCACTTCTCTCGAAGATGGGCTCTGACGGCAAGCGTGAACTTTCCGCAGTCGTCAAGGCCGATACGCAGGGTTCGCTCGAGGCGATCGTCGGCGCTCTTCGCGAGATCAAGAGCGAGAAGGTTTCACTCAAGATCATCGGCACCGGCACCGGCAACGTCTCGATGACTGATGTGAAGTCCGCCGCCGCTGGCAAGGCTGTGATTGTCGGCTTCGACATCGGCAACGATTCGGGCGTTCAGGGTCAGGCGCGTCACGATGGAGTGAAGATCTCCTCGTTCCGCATCATCTACGAGCTCATCGACCATGTCAAGAAGTGCATGCTCGACCTTCTGCCGCCCGAGTACAAGGAGACGGTCAAGGGTCACGCCACCATCAAGGCCGTGTACGATATCGGCAAGGTCGGCAAGATCGCCGGTTCCCAGATGCTCGACGGTTCGCTTCTTGCGTCCGGACGCTACCGCGTTCTCCGCAACAAGGAAGTCATTTGGGAGGGCAAGCTCCAGTCGCTCAAGCACTTCAAGGACGAAGTCAAGGAAGTTACGGGTCAGCAGGAGTGCGGTGTGCATTTCGCCGGATTCGAGAACTTCGCCGCTGGCGACACGATCGAGTGCTACATCCTCGAGGAGCTTCCCCGCTCGCTTTAATGGCTTGAGGTCGTTATACTGTTGCAGTATGTTAGGGCGGTTTTTCGAAACCGCCCTGATTGTTGGTACGCAGGAAGAATCTCACTTCTCTAACATTCTTCTAACAGAGGCTTGATACAATTTGCGCCGATTGAAAGAAAAAGAAAAGAAAGAAGTTGGAGGTCGGTATGGAAAAGGTACAGTTGGCGATAACAGTTTTTGGCGGACTCGCCATATTCGTCTATGGCATGGGGTTGATGTCCGAAGGACTCACTCAGATAGCTGGCGCAAGGCTCAAGGCTGCTCTCGGCTACATTACGCGCAACAGATGGATGGCGATTTTCGCCGGAGCGGGCATCACCGCGATCATCCAGAGTTCCAGCGCGACGACGGTCATGACGGTCGGGTTCGTAAATGCAGGACTTCTTGACCTTACGCAGGCGATCGGCGTCATCTTCGGCGCGAACATCGGCACCACGATCACCGGACAGATCGTGTCGCTGAAGCTTGACGATCTTGCGCTTCCTGCTGTCACTCTTGGTGTGGCGGGTCTGATGCTCGCCAAGCGTGCCGTATCACGGGGCGCATGGAAGACGGTTCTCGGTTTCGGACTTCTCTTTCTCGGCATGACGATGATGGGCACCGAACTCAAAACCTTGGCGAAGGAGCCGGGCTTTATCTCGTTCTTCTCGAAGTTCGATTGCACACCAAGCGCCGGCGGCTACCTTCCGGTGCTGTCCGTCCTCGGTGCTGTCACCGTCGGAACACTCTGCACCATGGTTGTGCAGAGCTCCAGCGCGACGATCGGCATCACCATCGCGCTTGCGGAGGCGGGGCTCATAAATATCTGGACGGCGGTCCCGATAGTCCTCGGCGACAATATAGGCACCACGATCACGGCGGCATTCGCTGCGATCGGCACGAATGCCAACGCCCGCCGTACAGCCCTCGCGCATTCGCTTTTCAACATCATCGGTACGGTTGTGATCATATCGACGTTTGTGATCGTGCTCACCGGATCCGACGGTGTTAAGGCACCGGCGTTTTTCCAGCTTGTCGAATCCTGTACGGAAGGGAAAGGACTGTCCGGAGAGAATCCTGGCCGTCATGTGGCAATGGCACATTCTCTTTTCAATGTCACTAACGTTTGCGTACTTTCGTTCTTCATCCCTCTTCTAGCCCGTCTTTGCAGACGGATCATACCTGACGGACCGAAACAGCGCACCGTTGTGCTTGAGCCGCATCTGCTCACGGTTCCCGGTCTTGCGCTCCAGGCCGCATCCCGTGCGCTTGCGGACATGACCAAGCGGTCCTGGACGATCGCCTCGGCATCGCTCAATACGCTTGTCGGCCGCGCCTCTGCGGACGAGGAATCCGTCACTCGCGCCGAGAAGGAAGTGGACGACATGCAGCTCAAGATCAGGGACTACCTTGTGGACATTTCCCGGTGCAAGCTCACCGAACGCGAGGCGGCGGCGTTGCCGGAGATGCTGCACTGCATCAACGACGCGGAGCGGATATCTGACCTCGCGCTCAAGGTGTACCGCAAGACGTCACGGGTCCAGGGCAGCCGCATATCTTCCGATGCGATAGACGGCATCGGGAAGATTGCGGCGAAGGTGCGTGCGTTTGCGCGTGTCACCGTTCAAACATTGAAGACCTCGCAGGTGGATGTGGAAGCGGTTGCCGCCGCCGAAAAGGAGATCCACGATATGGCGAAAGCAACGATACGCGATTTCACGCTTCACATGAAGGATAGCGGTGACGGTTCTCCGAACGACATCGCGGTGCTGTCGGTGCTGTCTGCGTTGCGCGACATCACCCGCCACCTCGGCAACATTGCGGTACGCGTTCCCGCTTTTAAATCATCCAAGGCTTGAACCAATTTTGAGATATGTGATATAATCATGGGTACATCAGTTTTTAATAGGAGATGTACCAATGATGAATTCATCCTTCAGGTCGTTTTTGGCGGCGATATTCGCTGTCACTTCGATTGCGCTACAGGCGGATACTCTTGATCTGCTTCTTCCGAAGCCAGTCAAGGTCGAGCAGCTCGCTGGTTCTGCCACGGCGGCGGCCTGCGCGAATGTGAAGGTTGTAAAAGGGGCTGTCCCAGGTGCGCCGTCTGCGGTGGCAGCGGAAGCGTATGTGCTTGAGGTGTCCAAAAATGGCGTTACGGTGACCGCGTCCGACAGCCGCGGTGAACGCTACGCGAGGACGACGCTTGATCAGCTGCTGAAGCTTGGTGACGGAAGCGTTCCGTGCTGCCGCATCATCGACTGGCCTGCGTTCCGCTGGCGCGGGTTCATGAACGATTGCGGACGCAACTATCTTGAGATGGAGGGCGTCAAGGCTATCCTTGACGTGATGGCCCTCTATAAGATGAACCTTTTCCATTGGCATCTCACCGACTACCATGGATGGCGTCTCGAATCGAAGAAATATCCGTGTCTCCAGCGTCCTGAAGCCTTTCTGCGCCAGAAGGGGAAATACTATACGCAGGAGCAGTTCAAGGAAGTCGTCGCTTATGCCGCGGAGCGTGGAATCACCGTCATGCCGGAACTTGATGTCCCTGGACACACGCTTTCTCTCCGTTTGGGTCTGAACATCGGTACGATGCGCGAACCCGGTACGCAGCTTGTGATCTCCGATCTCTTCGAGGAACTGTGTTCGCTCGCCCCTGCGGATGTGATGCCGTTCATCCATCTTGGCACCGACGAGGTGCGCGTATATCCCGAATACTGCGACACTTCCTGGGTTACGCTTTGGGCGAAGGTGGTCAACAGATGTGGACGCAAAGCCGTAGTCTGGGCGCCGGGTATGAAGATCGAAAAAGGCTGCGATGTGATAGACATGGCTTGGTACGACGAATATGTGAC
>JAGBFY010000033.1 GCA_017936245.1 Kiritimatiellia bacterium | reverse complement strand
GAGCTTCAGGCGCAGGCGATCGTTGAGATGACCTTGGGCGTCTTCACAAGGCGCACAAACGGACGGTCGGTACTCGTAAGCATCATTGAGCCCCACCCATCGCGATAGCGCGGCCCTTTTCCCCAAATAGGGCAATCGGCATTGGACTGTCCGGCGCACATCCACACTTCGCCGACCAGCACATCATTGACCTGCACATCGTTCACGGTAAGAGTGCGTCCTGTTTTGCAGGCTTTCATGGGCGGCAGTTCCGCCAACCACCTGCCGGACGCATCCGCTACAGCCGCAACCGATGCGTCTGCGAACTTGACCTGCACTTTTTCGCCCGCATCAGCGGTTCCCCAAACACGAACCGGCATCTCGCGCTGAAGCACCATCCCATCCGCGAACGGAGCCGCAAGTTTTACTTTCGCCTGAGCCGCGACAGCCGCGAGAACAGCTGCAGCCAAAATCATTTTCTTCATATCCATTCCTTTCATCAAATTATTTTTTCACTCAGCCATGTCAATGAAGCTGACGCCTATCGGCTCGAGCGAGAACGGGCATTTCCGCTTTCCGTCGACCACGGCAGTGCCGGACACTTTCCTGCGTTTCGTATTCGCCAAAAGCAGATGCATGCGTCCCTCATGTCGCCAAGCCCGGACTGCAACATCATCCGGCACCCCCTCAATCCGAGGAATTTCCCCGTCCGATAGAATTACCGATTCATACGCCTTGACCTCGCGGGCAACCTTGCACAAGTTCTCCCAGCCTCCGGCCGTACGCGATTTCTGCCAATCCTTGCCCTTGTGCAGAGCGGAGAATGAATAGTACACAAGACCGTTGGCTCCGGCGGCGATTGCCTGCCATGTCATTGAACGAAGTTCATCGTAGTTCGGCATGCGCACCTCAGTGCGGTTCGTTTCAGACGGACGGTAGCAGCCCCAATCGAAAGCCTGCGGCACCTGCCACATAGGCTTGAATCCATACGTGGCCTTCTTGGCCTGTCTCGCCCATCCAGTTGCGATTCCGATCGCTGTACGATTCTCGTCGCCGTGGTTGCCGATCGGATAAGGATCCGTTCCTATCACGTCAAAACCGTTTATGAGAGGACGCACATCCGCCGGCTTGTCGAGCACAATCCATGTCGGATGGTCAGGATCCATCTCATGCACCATCGTCCGCCTCGCCGTAAGCATCGGCTCATACTTCAACGGCATTTCGTCCGCAAGATACCACGCCAGCACTGCCGGATGCATCCGATAGCGGCGAATGCGCCCGCGGATGTGTCTGGAATTGATGGCGGCGGCCTGCTGCGGCGTCTTCGCCTTCGCGAGTTCGATAAACATTCCGCTGATCGGATATATCACCTTCACTCCGGCGGCATGGCATATATCCAATTTCCTTTCGTCAGGACGCTTGTACGGCATAAGGCAGTTGAAAGGCCCGTTCGTGTATGTGGCGATATCCTCTGCCGTAACATCGCCCCAGTACATGCCAAGAGGGAAGAACGGCTTCCCGTCCACAATCGTGCGGTGCCGGGAATCGAAGGTCACTTTCCGCGGCATGGGTGCAGATTCACGGGTGAATGAGCATGAGGACGAACCAAGCACCTTCGTCCCGTCGCGGCGGCGAACGGTAAGCCGCACCTCGTTGCGTCCAAACGCGAATGACTCCACCGGGAGCGTTACAGTCGCAATGCCGCCGGACAACACACCCGCGGCCTGCTCAACGCCTTTGGCTCCGGTATATTCCAGTTCGCATTCAAGGGCGCTGTCGGGATTCTTCAGCGGATTTACGCTGTACGCCGTACTGAACGACACCTCTCCCTCCCATGCCTCGTTGCGATATGCCGAACAGCACAGCTGATCAACAGGGTTCACGACCATGGGCCGCACAACGATGTTGTCGAACTGGGCATTGCCGACACCGTCATAAGACCATATATGCAACCTGGCCTTCACCGCCTCCGCAGGAAGAATCCGAGTATCGCCTTCTACGCGATACCATCCGTCATTCCTCACGGAATTGTCCACGACCCGGCTCGCTCCGCCAAAACAGCCGAGCTTTTTCCCGGCTGCATCATAGACCATGAAATAGAGCTTCGGATCTCCCTTGCGTCTCGCGATCTTGAACTCATCCGTCTTTTGCCAGCCCTCCAGCCGATATGCAAGACCTCCCTCTACATTAAAAAAACCGGATTCCGGCCACTTGATCTTCTGTCCCTTCCGAACGACAAGAGACAATGCCGAAGTTTTGTTGATGCCCAAGCCCTTCTTTATCCTCCAGAACGGGGAGGGAAGATTCCACCCTTCCCCGCCCGACTCGAAATCTCCGCCCGGAAACAACGGCACATCAGCCGCAACCGATGAAAATATGCATGACAGCATCACGGCGCCAAAACACACGACCGCTTTTTTACGCATTACATTCCTCCTTATGTTCTTACCTTACGGTGAATATCATTCCTACGTGACGGACATCGGCATTGACCGTCACCGTTCCATCTTCATTCGATACTGTCGAGATGAAGGCTATGCGATCCCGGTACGGGCGCGCCACAGAGATTCTGGAAGACAGATCACTCCCCGACGCAACAGTGAACAGCGGAACCCGCATCGTTCCTTCCGGAGGAACAGGAACGTTGGAGACATCCAGCTCAACCTTCAGTTTCGCATCCGAAGACACGACGGAAGTCTGCGTAAGATCCAATCCTCCGGCAGGAAGAACCTCATCATCAGAACCAACCGGTATCACCAACCGGGCGCCGGCATCGAAATGAAGATTCAACCCCTTGACCGCATCCTGCGCGGCAATGCGCAATGCGCCGGACTGCACGCGCAATTTTGCGCCATTGGGCGTGGAAACGGACTGCCCTTCAGAATAAAAAGCCGGTGCGGACATCAAAGTCAATGTACCTGCGCCCTCCTTCACAAGTTCAGAACCGTACGTGATCGTCTTGCCGACAGCCACATTCTTCCCTTCAGATATCTGAATGTATCCGCGTTCCGGGAACGACCATCCGCGTGTAGGTTCATCGAAGATCGCAGACTCATTCAGAACCAGTCGGCATTCATTTGAAACAGTGAGCGCATCGAACGTAAAACCGGAGAGGGCTCCGCCCAGATTCTCTTGAGTGGACACAACAAGCGTCACATTCGATACAGCGCTCGGGGCATACGGCTGAAGTCCCTTATCATCAAAATATTGCTGGAATGAGCCTTTCTTGCCAGCATAGACAGATATCTTTCCCTGGTATTCGGAATTATCACCGGAAAGTACAAGCGTACCAGTCCAGTTTCTCGGGGAATAATGATTGGAATCCTTCTGATGTTCAGGACTGAGCACTACCAGCAAATTGCCGTTGCCCTTTATTGTGGACTCCACCGTAAGTCTGCTTCTATTGCCAACCTGTATCCTGTAATTGGACGATTCTCCTGAATTCAGGATCGTAAACGAGCCGGAGAGGTTGTAGTTAACCCGTGGATTGCTCATCAATCTAAGTCTGCCTCCACCGTTCACAACAAGCGGGATTCTCGCCTTGCTGCTATACAGGTTAAAATACACGCTGGCTCCGTCAAGGATAAGAGAATGACCGTTGAATTCGGAACTCTTGAATATCACACCGTAATCTTTAACATAATTGCTGTAGGGTATATAATAATCCTTTTCAGGGCTTGGAGGCAGTCCGTCAGACCAGAAATGCGATGGATCACACGCTTCATTATTTGAATTTGCCGGGAAAGGCGTCACCGAAGTTGTTATTGTGTTTGTAAGCTTCACCCACTCATAATGAGATATCGACACCAGTTTGCCGCCATTGTCAAGTTCATCCGTTACAAGACGCAATTCAGGTAGGGTGTCGTCAAAATATCGTCCGGTAGGATTCACTGTCCTGAGTTGAACCTTACTGAGATCAGGCATGCCGGCCGCAACAGCCTCAGGTGAAAGCCTGAAAACAGGATAACGATTTGGCGTACCTGACTTAACCCAAGTGCGGAACTTGTCTGTTGTGAGAATAGAATCCTCGGCAAGTTCCAGTTTGTTGGTGATATTGATGCAATGGGTGTTTTCTTCTCCAGGTAAAGACAGTTTGCCTCCGGTGCACAATTTAAGCGAACCGAGAGTTGAACTGCCATCCACGGCGTCCAACAGAAGCGTACTGTTGGAATACACATTGAAACCACCCGGCATATTGACATAATTTTCTGCACCTTTAATCGTACAGGCATCAATCATAATTGCACCGTAAAAATCAGGCAAATCACTCAGTATCAAATATTTATGATTTTTACCAACACCGTCGAAACGCACATGACCATTTACATTTACACTAGAGGAAAAGTCCACCTTGTAGGCTTTCCATTGGTTATTATAGCTATTACCGTAGATCCGCACAGGATTATCTTCCGTACCCTCTATTATCATTGGGCCGCCATTAACACTGCCTACGGAGTTGTTGAAATATTCAGATCCTGCCAGCATACGCGTTTTTCCAAGCCATGTCTGATATTTGGCAGCGCCATAATCACGTAGCCAACCCGCAACGACAAGTTCATCTCCGGCGAATGGAGCAGCCACATAACTCGTCCTTTGGGTTGCCACGGTAAGTTTATATTCACTGCCAACATAGTAATTAGTGCCCGAATGCGGAACAGCTCCATCCGACCACTGTCCCGCTGTAGTATATGACGACCTGTATTCTTTGTCAGAACCTTTCATCACCACATATCCACTTTCCGCATTGTAAAGAGAATCGAAAGACGAGACATGTTCTGCATTTACGCAGCAAGTCAAACACATTGCACTCCAGATGATGCGCATTTTAGTATTCATTTTGTTTGTCCTTTCATTTCCGTTTGTTAAGATGTTCATTAGACAAGAAACGCTGTTACAATCGGAGAATCATCATAATTCATAACCTGTCGCAACCGCTTGAGGATCACAGCAGATCAAGCGCGGACCGTTCCGTCACAAAGCAAGGCGAATCGTATGCGGGAATCCGAACGAAAGTAATGCCGTCGTCGTGTTTTATCTGATTCCGTGCAGGGATCTCATAGACCCAGCCTGTCATGAGATCGACCCAGACGGGATTCTTGAACACTCGTCCGCCCCATTCGAAAATCACCTCGCGTGTCGTCAACGAATCGCCGGGGTGCCCGCTGTACGGATCGAGCACTGCATCATATTCGTACGGATTTCCGCACCAGTTGAATGCGGCTTCACGAACCGCCGCCGTAACTCCATTGCTATCGGCCTGCTGATTCCTTGCTGTGCCGGACTCTTTTTTAGACTCCTTGCATTTCTTGCAGTTCATCCTGCCCTTCTCCCAAAAGACGAAAAGCGGCTCTCCTTTGCGGGTGGAGTATTCAAAGAGCGCGATTGACGGATCTGTCGTCGAGACCTTCCTTTCCGGTATGCGCGTGAGATTTGAATTGAACACCGAGACCATGTTCTGGATTGCGTAATAGGCACGCTTGACCTGGATGATGGTGTTGCGGCGGTCTGCCAGCATATCGATCTGGTGGTTCAGTCCCCGGATCTTCTGCTCCAGCTCCGCTTCCATCTCGTCGTAGGTCTCCTCGATCTCTTCCTCTTTTTCCGGCTTTTTCATGATCTCCCGG
>JAGBFY010000318.1 GCA_017936245.1 Kiritimatiellia bacterium | reverse complement strand
GTGCTCTTCCGATCTCATGCAAATTTCACCGAGGATGCCACGGGGGCGCTCGCGGCATTCGGTGAAAGGATTGACGAGAACGATTCATTCTTCATCGTGCTTCCGCTTTTCCACGCATTCTCCTTCCTCGGAAACTTCGTGCTGCCTCTGATGCTTGGTTCGACTATGTGCTTCATGCGTTCGCTCCGCACGATCTCTGACGACCTCAAGGTGGTAATGCCTACGGTTCTTCTTGCCGTTCCGCTTCTCGTCGAGAAGGTGTTCGATAAGATTTCCGACAAGATCGCGAAGTCCAAGGCTGCAACATTCCTCAAGAAGATCGGTCTCGGTTGTGTTGTGAACGCCAATGTGAAGAAGGCACTCGATCCAAACTTGCGCTTCATTGTAGTTGGCGGCGCTCCGTGTCCGGTGTATGTGCTTAACGGATTCAAGGGGCTTGGCATAAAGATTCTGGAAGGGTATGGCCTCACGGAGTGCTCTCCTGTTGTGTCTGTGGCAGGTCCAAAGGTGGCCAAGGTCGGTACTATCGGCCACAAACTTCCCAACATTGAGGTGCGCCTTGCGGACATGAACGAGTCCGGAGTCGGCGAACTTCAGGTCAAGGGACCAATCGTGATGCGCGGATACTACAAGAACGAAGCCGCCACGAAAGATGCATTCGACGGCGAGTGGCTTAAGACGGGCGACCTCGCTTCCATCGACGAGTTGGGACTCATCACGATTCGCGGACGCAAGAAAGCTCTTATCGTGAACCGTGAGGGCAAGAACATCTATCCGGAGGAGGTCGAGAGCGTGATTGCCGGAGATCCTCTGATCGCGGACTGCGTTGTGATCGGCTACAGGGTCGGGCGCGATCCAGGAGAGCATGTCGGTGTGATAGTCCATCCCGATGAAGAGGCTCTTACTGAGCGTAACGGCGGCACTCCGATGACATGGGCTGAGATGGAGAAGGTTGCTACGTTTGGAATCCGTACCCGCTGCCAGCGTCTTGCGGACTACAAGCGTCCGCGCAAGATACTGGTTCTCCATGAACCGCTTGAGCGCACTTCAATCCAGAAGGTACGTCGTGTTGCGTACAAGGGAATGCTGGATGAATAGCCGTTGATGGCTAGTCTTTAGTGGCTAGTGGTTAGTGGGGTGTCAAAATGAATCTTTTGGTCTCGAAGAAATCCTGGATGCTTGCGCCTGTGGTGTATCTGCTTGCGCTTGGAATGTTGGCGATTACATGGTCTGTGATGGATCCAGCCTCCCTGCGAGCGGCATTCGATGCCGATGGCAGATCATTCTTTGAGACTCTTACGATTCCTTTCTATGCACTGATCGTTCCGGCCGTGTGGCTGTGCTGTCCGTTTTCAGGGTCAGCGAAACGGAAGGCATTGCTGTGTGCCGGCGTTTCATGCGTAGCCGTAATGGCCATTATGAAGCAGCTCGACATCCATCTTACGGTGATGCAGTCCCTTTATCCCGATGTGGTTGCGAATTTCAAGGGTACGCCGTTCAAGATGCGGTTTCTGACGCGTAGTGGCATTCCGTTGGGTGCAAAGCTTGTTGCCGTTTCGTACTTTGTGCTGTTCTTTGGTGTTTTTGCGGCGATGCTGGCGTACTATTTCCCGAAGCTTGTCAAAGGGTTCTTCCGGTTGCATCCGGTTGCATGGTCGATGGCTTTCTTCGGAATCTCCGGTGTGACTGTGCAGATATGCGACCGTCTTCCGGCATGGTATCGCCATGTAAAGGGATTGCCGAAATCAGAGGTTGTGGGCG
This sequence comes from Kiritimatiellia bacterium, assembly GCA_017936245.1. Taxonomy (GTDB): domain Bacteria; phylum Verrucomicrobiota; class Kiritimatiellia; order RFP12; family UBA1067; genus UBA1731. Next base: position 109 of record JAGBFY010000318.1, on the reverse strand, counting down.
GAACGTTCCAATCCTTCTGTGCAGCCTTTGAGGAAGGGGGGGAGATGATGATAGCAGCATTTGCGCTTATCGCCATTCTTCAAGCCCACGCTATCTACGCGCGTGATGT
>JAGBFY010000317.1 GCA_017936245.1 Kiritimatiellia bacterium | reverse complement strand
TTTGCAGGCTGCAGTGCAGTGCGAGGCTTTGTGCTTCGCGCTTGCAATGGCGAAGTAGGACGTGTAGGACGCGTAAGACGCGTGGGACAATGGTTTCTTGAAATTTGCTTTGAGAGCTTCGCGCAAAATTTAGCCACACCATCTCCAAGGAGCTTTCGCGCAGGATTTAGCCACACCATCGGCAAAGAGTTTCGCGCATAAATCAGAATCGCAGATGCAATGCAACCGGCAAGGAGCTTCGCGCATGAATTTAGCCAAGCATCTGCAAGGAGCTTTGCGCATAGAATTCCTCATGAGATGATCGAGGCATCTTCCTTGTGCGAAGCACTCAGGCATCTTTTTCTTGAAAATCAAATGTCCCACGCGTCGCACTCGTCACACACGTCACACCCACAGGCAGAAAGCAAAGCGCGAAGCACATCGCAACCACACCCAACACCAAACAACAAGAAAGGAAACACAACATGAAACTTGAAATCGACTGGGCGGGAATGCTCAAGGCGACTTTGAAGGCCATCTGGCCGTTCATTGCAGGTGCGGTCGGCAGCCTCCTTACAGGCTGCACAATCGCAGGCATCGGCCCGAACTTCATCTAACGGTCAGCCAAACGCCCCATGGGCGGCGGTGAAACGGCAAGAGCGGAAGCAAGGAAATTCCCCTGTATGGGGCAGCGGATTCTCCTGTACTCCCTCGGGGATTCTCCTGTACTCCCTCAAGGGTTTCCCTGTACTCCCTTTCCGATTCCCCTTATCGGCAATCGCGGCGGCATCCGGCGCGTCCGGTGAACGCACCCTCCATTTCCGCAGGGTGAAGTGCCTCGCGACCGAAACGCCGAATTCACGCACCACGTTTCCTTCGGGGAGTGAGTCGATAGTGGCTAGTCGCTAGTGGCCAGTCCACGCCCGCTTGCGGGGTTTACCATGGGAAGTGACACCTGTCGCGGTTGAAGTGCAAAGCTATAGCCCTGCGGAGCGTATGTTTTACTGTTTTTTCTTACCAAAGAAGCGGTCCATCACAATCGCTATCGCGCCGTCACCGGTGAGGTTGCAGGCGGTTCCCATTCCGTCAAGAGCCATGTAGGTCGCGATGACGAGCGCATAGCGTTCGGGAGTGAAGCCAAGCACGCTTTCCGCTATGGCACCGGAGGCAAGCACGACACCGCCGGGAATCCCCGGTGAAGCGACCGCGATTACGCTCAGCATGAACATGAACTCCGCATACTGGGCGAGAGAAAGTGTACCTCCGCCAAGAACAATGAAGCCTGCCGTGTAAACAACCATGTTCGCCATACTTCCAGCAAGATGAACATTGGAGCAGAGAGGTATCACAAGATCGGTTATCTTGTCTGAAACGCCGTTCTTGCGTGTCTGCTTGAGAGTGACCGGAAGCGTCGCGGCGGAAGAGCAGCACCCCCAGCCGGTGAGGTAGGCGGGGAACATATTGAAGAGAAGCCTGAAGGGATTCCTTCCCGTGACCAAACCGGCGACAATGTACTGAATGACGAGAATGGATGTCGTCACCGCAAACGCAACAACCATGATCTTGAGGCATCCGCCGCCTATTATCGCAAGCTTGCCGCTTGCCGTGAGATCTGCAACCACAGTGAGAATGTAGACGGGCAGAAGCGGCATCACGGCGGACTTTATCGTAAGCGACACAGCGTTTCGCATTTCATTGAAAGTATTCCTCAGATAGGGCATTTCCATTGCAACCATGGAGAGCCCGAACACGAATGACGCCACGAGGGCGGTCGTAATATCCATGAGCGGCGGAATCTTCAGGACGAAGTACGCAGGAAAATCCTTGACTCCGACGACGCTTGTCAAAGATACGTCAAGGATCTTCGGGAAAGTGAACTCGGAGACGCCGTACGCGAAACCACCGGCAAACAACGTTGAAAGATACGCAAGCCCCATCGTTGCAAGAAGCAGCTTCCCGGCACCCTTACCAGTCTCGGCGATGGCCGGAGTGACAAGACCGATCACGATGAACGGCACAAAGAACTTGATGAACTGGCCGAACGTGCCGCCAAACGAATTGAGTGCGCGAATGACGGCACCAGGTGCAAGATACCCGATCGCCACACCTATCACCATCGCGATGAACAGCTTTCCGACAATGCCGATTTTCAGCTTCATTTTTTAGTCTCCTGCTAAATGCCAACCACCAACCACTAATCACTTTTCCCACATCTTCTCAATCTCTTCAAGGGTGCGTCCCTTTGTTTCGGGAAGGAAGAACGCCGCAGTGATGAAGTACAGCACCGCGAATCCTGCAAGCATGAAGAGCACGGGCGCATAACCCCACTTCTCCACAAGCTGAAGGAATACGTCTGAGATGAGATAGGCAACCATCATGTTTATGAAAAGACCGATCGCCATTCCGTTTGCACGAATTCGGTTGGGCATGAGCTCGGAAAGCGCAAGCCACACCACCACGCCGGGTCCGATGGAGAACGAAGCGATGAATCCCGCTACGCCGGCCACCGCGAGCCAACCGGAGAGAAGCGACGGCGCCATCCAGCCGTTCTTGATGGCAAGAAACACGAAACCGGCGCAGACATCGGAGACGACCATTCCGATCGTTCCGATCTTCAAGAGGAACGTACGGCCCTTCTTGTCCACAAGCGTGCAGGCTATTGCCGTCATGCCGAGCATTACCGCCCAGAGCGCCACGTTGGCGTAGTTGGCGACCGCATCGCCAAGCCCCGCATCCATGAACATCTTCAGTGCGAAATACTGGATGGCATTGCACCCTGTAGCCTGGTTGCAGGCAAGAATCACGACCGCAAGAACGAAAGGAAGTATGTACTTTCGCTGAAGGAGCGAATCCTTTGGAGCGGATGCCGTATTCTCTTCCGCCTTCTTGACCTTGCCCGCCTTCTTTTCGAGCCATACGGGAGATTCCTTGAGCCCGAGCGCACCGAGGAAGAACAGGACCGCAGGAGCCGCGCTGGACCAGAACACCATCTTCCATGCAACGTTCTTGGCTACTTCCGTTGTTGCAGGATCGTTGGGGCCGCCTATGACGTTCACCACGGCAACACCGACAAGCGAGCAGAACAGGATACCAATAACATCCATGAACTGGAAGATGCCGGCGCCCTTGCCGCGGTTCTTCGCGTCAAGGCACTCGGCCAGATACATGGGAACCACAACGCCGATAAGACCGGCCGCGATTCCCTGAAGCGTACGGCCCGCGTAGAACGACCAGTAGCCGGGCACAAGGCATATCGGCAGACAGGCCAAACCGGCAATCGCCGCCGCAAGAAGCATAACCTTCTTGCGTCCGAACCATTCGGCAAGCGTACCGGCCACAAGACCCGCAAACGCCGCGCTCATAACCACCGCACTCGTGAGATGGGATAGCTCTGCGGTCGTGTAAAGCTTAAGGCTTTCCAGGTATGGGATCGCCGGATTGATGATTGTGCCGCCGAAATCGAACAGCATGCCGCCGCATCCGGCCATCACCAGAAGAAAAACTATGTACTGCTTTGCCTTGTCCACGCTATGTCCTTTCCGGCATCACATGCCGTCTGCTTTAAAGTAAATGCCGTAATTATACCACATACACGATGCTTTTATGCGCACAAGGATCACGTGTTGGCTATACGCTCAAAATATGGCAGGCGAGAAAGCGGGGTGGCAACTTCAATCTCGCTGTCTTCATCATACACCCGCCCATCATCAGCCTTAACACAGTTATGATCTTACCTGTCCTTGCCATTGGCATCTACTCCTTTTGATTCAAGACAATGTCGTGTCAAGGCGGCGGCATTCAGGGCCCGCAGACGAAGTGCAGCGAAATCGCAGCGGTACGGGCGTGAAGTCTCCTTGTTCGGAGGATCGAAACTTGCGCCGAACTCGTCCAGCAGACTCTTCAGAGCCTCGGAACGTCCAGAGCTCTTCAGCAGCGACAGCAAAAGCCAGTCCTCGAACGCCTCGCGCATCTCCTCATATACCGGTGTCAGCGCCACGTCGTTTTCGAGCGGAAACGCCAATTGGCACTCATACGACCAATACTTCCATGTGCGTATGTCCCACGGATTGCCGGTCGGAGAGTAATACGCCCAGTATCCGAAGCCGTCAAGCCCGTACCGAAAACTGGACCATGCTATCGAACGCCCTGCCCTGTGCGCCGGATGCGCATACTGCGCATTGACGCGGCGCGGTTTCGCCCAAAGCTCCCGGCGGCAATCTGCATTCTCCACCAATGACCTGTATGGCACGGAAACATCCACACATTCATTGTAATAGTCCTTCAGCGAACCGATTATATCCTTCGACGGCGTAAAGCCCTTTCCCGTCCAAAAGCATGGATTCATGTAAATGCTCATGCCCGGTGCAACTTTTCTCAAATAACGGCATACGTCACCAAACATCTTTGCCCTTTTCACATCCGGTTCATCAGATATCTCCAAAACAACCTGTTCGGGCGAAACTGCGCATTCCCGGCATTGTCTCCTCAATTCCTCCACCCTTTCACGGATGATCCGCCTATCCTCATCATCGATTTTCCCTTTTCCACGGTATGTTTTGTCAAGGATCTTTCTTCCAAGGTTAACGCGATAGTAAATTGCCGCTTCGCCTCTGTCTGTTGCGACAAGCGCGGCTTTTGTTCCTTTGAAAGGAAGCCCTTGCACCATAGTCGCGCCTAGATTCCGCAATGGCCTTGCCTCATTCACAAAGCGCCGCTCGCTCTCAAACGGGAACTGTCGGGTAAACGACCCCCACACAAACACCCATGGATAATCCTTGGAAGGAAGCGTCACATCAACAACGCGCACACGTACCGGACTGCTTACCTTTCCGGCGGCAAGTGCGATATCGCGTATGCCCAGCTTTGCGCCGTCCGTCATGACGCGCAACATCACAACAGCCCCTTCGCCAGGCTCTATCACAACCGATTTCGGGAATCCAGCAACCTGTTCGGGATTCGCAAGATATTTCCGCGCAAAGTTAAGCGGAGGCGTTGCGTGAGCCGAAAAGAACGGAAGCACATCCATCTTCCCCGCATCAAACGCGTCCGGCGGCTCATCGCCCGTCTGCTGAAGGTCGAAAAGCTGCTTCTTCGTAAGCTTGTACTTCGGCGGATGGGTGCGCACAACGCCGCCGATGCGAAGTTCGGCTGAAATGCCATTTCCCGCGCCTTTCACGGACAGCGGAATCACGACCTGTTTCGTGGTTTCGTTCACTACAGCAAAGTAACATACCTCCGTCTCGTTGCGCGACATGACGATCTCGCCACCGGATGTGGGATCTGGACAAAACGACATCGGCGGCATTCCTGTCTTGACCGCAGAGCCCGCCGTCGGATCTTTCAACGGCATGAAGCGGATGTTCCCGTCTGTCCGTTCCGACATCTTGAGAAAATCGCCTCTCGCTATCGGGACTATGTTTTCCGGAAACTTTCCGGATACCTCACCTTCGCCCCACACCAGCACCTCATCCAGATATGTCGCGCTTGAAGTCTCCGCCTTGTAGCGCAGACGCAGGTAGCGTCCGCATCCCGACACCGCAGGACGTATCCGCGTACGGGGAGCCGTGCACTTAGCCTCGGCAAAACGGATCCAGTCCTTCCCGTCAGCCGAAACCTCGAGCAATGCCAACGCCGACTTGGTCCTTTCGGAAATCAGATCCACCTCGGCAAAAGAGCATGGACGCTTGAAGTCGAAAGTCACCGTGAGCGGACGCTTCGCGGACATCCCGACAGGGCGATGCCAGCCTTTCGGCTTGTCTCCGTCAAGGAGACGGCGGCCGAACAACGCCTTTTCGCCGCCCAGGACATCCTTCGGGGATGCTGGCTCGACTTCATACGAATAGGTCACGCCGGTGAACACGCACCGTCCCCACCATCCTTCGTTGTCGGATAGAAGCACGCCATTCGGCGCACCAGAATCATCCCATGTGCCGTCGTTCCAGCAAATCGGCTCTGCACACACCGCGCCAACGGAAAGCGCAACGGCGGCCAACAGCGAAAAACGCGAAAACATGTGTATATTCCAATGGACGTTATCTGAACACAAGAACCGTGCCGTCCGAATATGCGTTCAGAATTGCCGAAGCGTCATCAATGGCAAGACTGTACGAAGTGCCGCCCGAAAGCGGAGCGAGCAGAAACCATCCGGCCGCACCATCCAGCCCCGTATCCGTCTCTGTTCCGTTAACAGAAATTGTCTCGGTTCCGCAAGGGATAGGGAGCACAGCAGAACATTTGACGGTGCACCACCGTGGATCATCCTGAGAAAGCAGACATCTGGTCGTTCCTTCAGAAGAGCCGTCAAATCCCGCAATGCCACCCAGCTTTGCCGTCTGCACCGAACCGTCGGCAAACGTCAGCGTGAGGGTATAGACATTTTCCTTGTCCGGCCTGTTTTCCTCCGGCTTCGGAAGCGTAAGCACGAAAGAAGAGTCGTCCTTCACCGGATACGTCGCAGAATAGCGGTAGCCGGAAACGGAAAGCGTCGCCGTCTTCTCCACGCCCGGAGGATACGGAATCGCTATCGAGAATGACTCCCCCGTGCCCGTGCGCCACAGCGCGGTCGTTTCCGGCTGAAGAAACACAAATGCAGGAGACGCAGACTCCGCAACCGACGCGGCAAACACGGCATTCACACCGAATGCCGCCGCCGCAAGAGCTGTTATGTGTTTTTTCATTGCATTATCCGTAGATGAGTTTCAAGTTTGCGGACTGTATGCGCGCGGTTGTGGCGCGAGAATGGTAGTCGACCTCCATATTCACCTTCTTGGGCGTGACGCCGCACGCAAAGGACGATTCAGTTCCGTCAATCCTTACGCCGCCGTCCGCCGTCATCGTGACGATCGCGCAAAGCGGATCGTCATACGCGATCCATGGCACCTTCCGCACATTGCCGCCCTGTCCGACCTTCTTGAAATATTCGGCCGGATAGAATTTGTGCGCACGTTTCGAGCCGATCCACTGGTAGCTGGCCGAATTAACGTCAAAGTACAGCACATTATCCAGAAGGCGCAAGTAGTCGCAATGGTAGTGTCCATTGATCGCCATGCGCACCTTGCCCGGCTTCTTGGCGTTCGCCTTCGCAAAGATGTCCCTCATGCGAGTGTTGCCGACAGCGCGTTCGAAACTGAGATGGGAGAACGTGACGCACGGATAAGGCGACTCATCGATGGTGCGCTCGAGCCATTCGTACTGCTCGTCCGGGATGCGCCCCCACTGATCGCCGTCCTGCTTGACCCCCTTGCCGAAATGCACAAATCCCTTGATGCTCTTGCGGTAGAAGTAGTTGGTGTCAACGACAATGAACCTAAAACCGTTGCGGTCGAAAAAGTAGTTCCCCTTCTCGATGCGGAACGTCTTCAGCACATCCTCGTATGAACATCCGTCCGTCTCGTGGTTGCCAAGCGTATGGTATGTGGGGAGTTCGAAATCGTTGTAG
>JAGBFY010000032.1 GCA_017936245.1 Kiritimatiellia bacterium | reverse complement strand
TCGGCAGATCGTACGGAACGCCCTGAACGGTGACGGCCGGATACCAAGTCCATTTCAGTTCTCCGTTAGTGTCGCGTTTGCACTCGACATGGCCGCCGAAAGATACAGTCTGCGAATATTCGGGACGCGTAATCTCCCAAGGATAACCGTCCTTAAGCCAGTGGTCTGGCTCCTCCACCTGCTGGCCATCGACGATCTTCTGGCGGAAGATGCCGTAGTCGTAACGGATGCCGTAACCCATCGCCGCAAGGTCGAGCGTGGACATCGAATCGAGATAGCATGCTGCGAGACGTCCCAAGCCTCCATTGCCAAGGCCTGCATCAGTCTCAAAATCGCGCAAGTTGTTCCAGTCGATACCGTAGGCACGGAGCGCATCACGGCAAAGCTGATCGGCTTTGAGGTTTATGACGTTGTTGCCGAGCAGACGGCCGATGAGGAATTCAAGCGAAAGGTAATATACGTACTTGGAATTCTGTTTGCGATACTCCGCCTGAGTGTCCATCCACCGTTCCGTGATGCGATCACGAATCGCATGCGCAAACGCAAGATAACGGTCGCGAGCCGTTGCCGTCATCTCGTCCTTCGCGAACGTGTACCTGAGATGGTGCGCATAATCGCCTTGAAGCCCTGCAACGCTCATCTCGACGCGAGCAGAACCCACTTTGCCGTCATTCATTCTTTGTTAAGCCTTATTTGGTTCAAAATTTGGCCTTTAATTATACCATATTCTTGTAATGTGTGCCGATTCTGTCAAAAGCCTATATTCTCTGCAATCAACGCAACAAGGCCAATATCCACCGCAATGCCGAATCTATATGCAGAGATCCCCTTTAGAAACTATATCCTACATAAACCTTAAAGGCCCAATCTCCGCAGTCGATAGAACCGTTGACATAGCGTCCATCGACATCAAGGTCGTCATCGAACACTTTCGTCAGAAAATCACAGCCGAGGCAGATGTCGTTCCAATGGAACATTCCGCCGATACCGCAGAGCATATAAACACTCCAATCATCGGCATTCTGCGACCCAAGCCCCGATACGCGCACATCAAAATCGCGATAATCGACACCTACGCCCCAGGTGCCGCGAAGCATGAACCAAGAGGTCAATTCGTAATAAGGCTTGAGCGCAAACTGGAACTGATAGATATCCATATCGCCGCGAATCGAAAATGGTCCACCATGCGTTGTGACAGTATTGACCGTCTCTTGCGCCCAACCGTGCGAAATCGCCACATCACCCGCGTTCAGATCCAACACGGGGCCCGGTCCCGCAAAAGAGCCGGCACCGTACGATCCATCCGGATTCTGCGACCAAGGATCGCCGACAATCACCGGATTGAACTGCACATCGGTCAGGTATTTTCCGTCGACCGTCGTGTCGGTGCGCGTCCAGCCGCCGTGAGACGACTTGAACCAGTTGTTGCAGAGGAAAAACGCAAACCCGGCAGATACATCAACGCCGAAACGCCCATCCTTCCACACCGCCCGCTCAATCGCAAAGTCGGCGCCATACATCGGACGGTCGTCTTTAGCCACGCCTCCATCATAAGAAACCGAAGATGTTTTCTCCTGATACGCATGTTCAAGGCGCATCTTACCCCCGGCATCCAGCTTTCCGGCTGGAATATGCCAGTTCCACGTTTCCCCCGGCACACCCGCAGAGTCATTCGGATCGACAAACGCACCGTTGCCGAAATCCGTCCGTCCGCCGCCGAGCGAAACCGCATCCCCTTCGGTCTGCGCGGCATTCCTGCCGCTCGTATTGACGACAGGGCCGACAGCCATCGCCGAACGCTTTACTCCGAGTTTGCCGTCCGCCCCGAAGGTCATGCCGCTGCCGACCGTAAGCCGCCAGCCGCTCCCCATATCCGTCACCCATTCGGCAGAGGCGACACAAGATGCAAACACCGTTGCGACAACAAAAATCTTTTTCATTTTCATATCTATAAATCCTTTCTTCACTTATTCCACCACTGTTGAAACATCAATACGCAATTTGAAAAAATTGCACTTCGACGGCTTGGTCATTGTGAATGAACCGTCCGAGGCGACATCTATTTTACCGACCTCTGAAAAATCATCGTTCAATCCCGCCGCACCGAGAAGAACTACAACGGCATTTTTTCCGATCGCGCCGACCGATTCTCCTCTGGCGGTATCGGCTCCGACTTCAACTTTGCCTTTAAGAATGTCGCCATCGACCGAAAACTCGACTAGTCTGCAATACGGGTTTGAGCCGCTATCGAGAGCCACCCCAACTGCGAGAGCGGTATTAAGCCGCTTCGCCGCCATAGGAGATGCGCTCATCATCCGGGACACAGATGCGCTCGCCGCTCCGGATACAACCGGAATCATATTCGTTTCGCCGCCGGACACCCATCCGACATAACCCACAAAATTGTCGATGCCAGCCGCGGATTCATTTCCGGACGACGGATCGATACGTTTGCGGACGTAGAGCTCAATCGTTCGTTCAGAAACTGGGATTGAAGCGCCAGCGATATCGCCCACTCCGAAAACCGTCTCTGTGTTCTCCGATTGAATCTGCGCCGCATCAAGTGCGACATAGCGGTAAGTGTCGCCATTGTGCGAAAACAGCGTCGATTTCGCCGCACGGTTGCGCGAATCCCACAGCGATGCATAGACATCGCCGTCAGACACTCTATCGGCGAACACAAACCGAAGATCGCTCAAACCCGCATCAAGACCATTGGTGCAAGTGACTTTAAGCTGAGCGAAATACGTACCGGTTGCACGCAAGAGTTTCCATGAGACCTCCGCCTTTAACAACGCCTTATCGGGAGTGTTCCTGAGAATATTAAACGAGATAGACTTTGTTCCGGTATAATTGTTTTTTCCGGTCAGTGTCAGCTTTGCTGTACCGGGCGCGTTGTTGTCTTCATACGACAGCGTATAGTCATCAGTCGAAACAATTGAAGGATTACCATCCGTCACCATCGGCACGGGCTCAACCGGTGCGCCAGTAAATGTAATATCGTCAATTGGCTTAATGGTCACATTTGCGATATCGCGCGGCGTGATTGTAATTTTCACTTCCTTGACAAAATCTTCATAATTCGCAAGCGTCACCTTGTACCAGATAGACGTCTCGCAAACATCAACGAACGACACAGGCGCATCTGTCCAATCTGTCGCAGTATCTTTTAAAGCAAAGCCTAATGCGACACCCGCATTGACACTCTGCCATGCTGCCAATATCGCGGAAGAATCAACCGTATGTTCCGCACCATCATATTCAGCCGTCACATCAAACTTAGAAAGTCCACCGGTTGGCACTGTCCCTGCGCCTGGCTCATCACCACCATTGAGTTTAGCCTTAAGAATTTCAAATTCCTCTTCGACAGTACCTGTATAATTACCCTTGCCGGTGAAGGCTGCCTTTGCGGTGCCTGCGTTCACATTATCGGAATATGAAACAGAAAAATCGTTATCGGTGATAATCGACGGAACGCCGTCGGCACAGGCCACATCAGGCATTTTCGCCGTGCCGTCATACACGTAATCCTCCGTCGGCAATACGAGCCAGACATAATCACTCGTCAACAGTTTCGGCGTAATTGTCACCATACGGGAATTCACAACAGTCGAGTAACCTTCCGCCGAAATCTGGAAGTAAATTGGCTTGTCGGTACAAACATCCTTAAATGTAATCGGGTTATCCTGCCACGGACCAGTATCACTCTCGGCATACTTCACCGTCGTGCCGCTTGAAGGTGTTGAAACCGTGACAGTGATGCCATATCCAATGCCGCAGTATTCACCAGTTGAGCC
>JAGBFY010000316.1 GCA_017936245.1 Kiritimatiellia bacterium | reverse complement strand
GGGTGCGCTTGCCGTTCCCATATGGAATCTCGATACGGTGGCGTCCGGCCGAAGGACACCGCCAGCGGCGTCGCTCTGTTCCGGATGATGAAACGATCTCATACTCGATCTCTTCTCCCACCCTGGCGGCATAGCGCGTCGCCCGCACCTGCACACCGCCCTTTGCGATGAGCTTCGAATAGAAATCGTCCCAGCCTTCATGGGGGAAGACCCGCCATGCGATGGACGTCTCCGCACCTGGCGCAAGCTTTGCGTCCTTCGGCGAGAGGCATATTATTCCGCGCGTGTTGGAGAATCCTTTCCGGGAATGCCGTTCCTTCAGCTCGTACGCGGAAAGGAAACCGTCAGTAACCATGAGGCCGACATGTGGCGCGGCCCCGTTGATGCGCATCGCCGAAAGATATCCGGCGTTTCCGCCAGTCCAGACATGAGCGTGGCAGCGGCGCGTCAGCATCTCCTGACCGTCCTTCGGGTAGTTGTCGTTAAAGCACGTGTTGATGTCGATCTCGGAGAACTTCACCGACGACTTCGAGACATTGCGGAACGTATAGCGTTCGGACAGTTCGCCGTCTTCCAAAGAGCGATCCACCCGCACTTCCACCGCCCTGTCCGGACGGTAGACCAAAAGTTCGCCTTTCGCCGTCTTCTCACGGGACACAGGAAGCTTCCATTTCGCCTGCACGCCGTTCACCTTGAGCGAGCCGAGACCCCATGCGAACTCGCGCCCTATCCAAAGGTACTGTCCGCGGTCCGCCGAATGGACCCAGTTCATGCCATACCTGTCGCCGGCGACACCCATGCGGACGATTCCGCCGGTGTCAGTGTTTACATCAACGGTCAATCCTTCACGAACGATCTCGTACAGGATTGTCGCGTTCGAGGGATCCCCGGCGATGTCTGCGGTAAACGAAAGCATCCTCCCGTCCCTGAGATGCGTATCAACCTCTCCACGGCGCGTACCGTCGGCATTGAGCCGCCAGACGCGCCATTTTCCGGGAGCAAGATCAAGCCAAACCTTTGCTTTGCTGTTTCGTACGAGATACGGGATGTCGCCCCACTTCTCAAGTATCTTCCGCTTTTCGTCGCCGAACTTCATCCCCGTGTTCTCAAGCCTCGTCAGATGGGTAAGAAGGATCCGGTCCGTCCTGTCGAGCGGACGGCGGTCGCAGCTCTGCATCCACACAATCCCGCCGACACCATCGGCGTTGCCGTTCAGCGGCCCGACGGAAAACCTTCCCCTGCGCACGACCGCGCCTGCAACGTACGGAGACGAGACGGCAAAATACGATCCCTTTACGTCATTCGTCCAGTTCATCTTTCCGCCGCCGAGACAAAGGGCGCTCATTGCGCGTTCGCAGGCGATCATGAACGGATCGCGAGCCATGTCCCAGTAGTGCGCAGGCGTCGCCGCGACATCTCCAGTGCCGAAACGCATCTTCGCCGTCGTCGACGACCCCCAGTTGTAGCGGTATAGTCCATCCCACCCGTGAGTGATCGCATACACCGCCGTCATCAATCCGCCCGCGCCGCGCCAGCGCCCCGGACCCGACCAGTTCCACTCCGTGCATAGTATTGGCTGGTTGCCCCCAACCTTCAGGGTGTTGTCTTTCTTTTCGCGAGTGAGGAAGAACGTCCACGGCGCTACATCCGCGCACCGGCTCGGCAGACGGTGTTTCTTCGCCCCGACATAGATCGGATGGTCAACGTAGAAATGGGTGTCCACAAAATCATATTCGTCGCGGATTACAGGGAAATACTCGTCGAAAAACGTCCATCCGCTCATGTTTGATATCAGGGCCTTGACTCCGAGCTCGTCACGGAGCACGCCTCGCATCCTGCGGACGAAACGACGCTCCGCCTCTGCCGCCTTCGCCTGCCATCCCTCCTCTCGCTGAATGTTCTTGCGGTTCCCCACATTGCCCTCGTTTATGAGAGAGATGAACGCAAGCGCAGGCTCCTCCGCCCATGTGCGTTTCGTGTAGATGTTGCGATGGCTCAAGAACATCTTGGCCCAGGCAAGATAGTTCGAGAAGGAGTTTTCATCGAACAGGATCGATTCCTTGAACTCATGGAGTTCACGCCCCGGAACCCTGCGGGTGACGAAAAGATCTGTATGGAAATATATCCCCTCGTCTATGCAGGCGGCGATGAACGCGTCGAAGCGGCGCATCTTATCGGGATCCAGGGAAAATCCGTCCTTGCCGATCAGGGGCTGTTCGTGATGGTGGAGACGGATGGAGTTCCATCCCAGCCGACGGATCATCTTAGCAAAGGCGCGTGCATCGTCGCGGGTCTGCGGGATGATGCAGTCGCCTCCCATGTTGACGCCGAGAAACCTCACCGGCTCACCAGGACGCTTTTCGAATTCAAGATGATCGCCAACCGCAACCACGCGTCCGTAGGCTCCTGCGGGGGCAGACGAAACAGGCTCCGTCCATACAGTGCAGTCCGCCGCCGTGCCGGGCGCGACATACGGCTTGGCGCTGAGCGGCACCCAATCCTGTGCCTTCGCTCCATCAGCTCCTTGCTTCATCTCGCTTTCATATATACCAGGGAGGGCGATGACGGTATCGCCATCGGCAAGCAAAGGTATTTCCATCGCAGCCTTAAGCGTTTTCACCGCCGTTGCGGTGGTTTTCCCGTCATTGGCGTCATTGCCTCCTATGGCATCGACATACCACGTACTGACGGCATGTACGCCAACTGCAACAAAGGCGAAAAAGAAAGCGAGACCGTGTTTCATGCATCTTTTTGGCAAAGGTCCAAGAATGTTTTTCACTGTCATCTGCACACCTGTCTCCCCTTCTTTAAAACCGATTTTGCATAATCGGAGAACACCTTTCGGCCGTCTCTCAACCACGGCTTCAGCAATGCGCTGTTGCCGGACAGACGATATACGACCGTCGCCAGATCCAGTTCCTTGAGCGCGGATATCTCCTCATCCGTCATGCTGTGTCGTTTCGGCGTGTAGCCGCACAGAGGACGGCACGCCGCCGCACCGACCTTCGCATGCCCCGTCACCCCCGGACGCTTCGAGACCTCTCGCAATATCTCAGCAGACCTTTCATCGCCGCACGATTCAAGCGCCCAACAGATCGCACGGAAACGGAAAAACGGCGTCGACGCCGAAAGGCGTTCCGCCCCGCGCGTGAGCAATTCCCGCGCACGAGATGAACGGGTGCGTCCCAACGCAATCAGCACGCTGTCGCGATACGGGAACCGTCGGGCATACGCCCATCTGCCTTTGAAGTCCGGCTCTTTTACGGCTAAGCGTCCCTCGATCCAATCGGCAAGCACGTCCGCGCCATCTGCACAGCCAAGAACTCCAAGCACATGAGCATATACAAGTTTCGCGCCCGGCTCCATTGCCGAGGCAAAAGCCTCACGCAAAAGAGGCAATGCACGATCACGCCCGGCAAGCACGATGGCGACTTCCCGATAGTCCGGAACAAGTCTTTCAATCGCCATTTTCAACCTGTCGGCATCCAGCGATATGACATGGCACACATTGTCATTCCAGACAATGTTTCCGCATCTGACCAGTTCCCTCTGCAACACCTTCACGTCGACCTTGCGGAAATCCCCTCCATGCGTCACTGCCATCGCCGCCGCAACACCTGCCGCATATCCTGCATTCTGGACATCTGGTTGCATGCGCAGGACAGGGATAGCGTCTCGCGCGGCTGACATCCCAAGCCCCGCTACAATAACACCATGGACACCACGCGGCAGCATCGCGCGGTAAGGAACAGCACCATCGTAGAAACGTTTGCCGGAAGGCCCAGACAAAAGTCCAAGATCGCTGAACGTCGGACCATGGCTGTCAAAATTGCTGCGGCACTGAACGACTGTATCCGGGAAACCGCATCCGGCAGCGATGTCTTCAGCCGTAACGATCACATCACCGACAATGCGCCGCCGGTCGCGAGCGCCTACAAGCGATGAGACATCCCATACGGCAGGGGCGCCAAGGCGTCCGCAAATCGCAAATCTGGATCGATCTTCAGACGAGGAATCGTCCACATACCCGAAATCACTGTTCACGAAACCCACCCCAAGCGGACGTGGCGCAAGCCCTGCCCCCTGAACAGAAAGCGGTCCCGGCTCCACGAACACCGTCTCAGCCCCGGACGCTGCTGCAACATCTGCATTCCCCGTGGCATCCACCGCGGCCGTCACACGGATTTCAAGAAGACCATAATCTGTTGCGACCTTCAGTGCATGTATCTTCCCGCCAACGCACTCCGTTCCGCACACAAGAGCGCCAAAGAGGACGGTTGCGCCCGAATCACGGCACATCCTTCGCCACGCCTCACGCTTGCCGACGGCATGCACTGCGCATCCAAGCGCACGGACGGCGCTGTCGTATTCAGACGTAAACCCCTGGACGCGTCCCTGCCAATACTGTCCGATGCCGCCGGCAGTCCCCATACCTCCAAGCTGATGGAGAAATTCGCAGACCACCGTCCTTGCGCCTCTGCGTGCGGAGGCGATTGATGCGGGCGCGCCAGCCACACCACCTCCGGCAACAGCAACGTCAAAATCGCACGGAAGAGGAGAAGGGACCGCATCACGCGAAGACACGCACTCCGAATCAAGGCATATCAGTTCATCCGCCCCATCCAGCAGATCAGGAGTCCATGTGACATCCCGAGCATACATTTCGGCACGGGTGCGCGTCCATACATCTGTGACGGCGAACGGCAGAGAGAACGAGCACTTCCATGCCTTGCCCTTCACAATCCGCACTGAACCGTCGCCATCCTCCTGGACACGGTTAGTCACAACCGTCGTATAATCCCCCTGTAGCTGCTCGACGGTCAGGCCTTCCGCAGACGGAGGTGTTCCGGAAACAATGATCCGCGCAAATCTCCTGGCGTTCATTGGCAACGGCATTGTGCGGTTGATGAAACTGCGGGTCGACACCTCCTTCATCCCATCCTTCGCGGCATACACAACGCGCCCTGCCGACACACCGACGACATACGCGCCTGTAACATAGCGGACCCCGGCGGCAAGCAGTCTCCTGTCAAGGGAACGTTTCGCCTCAAGCGGAACGACACCCTTTTCGAGGCAGGACAGATTTCCCGCACAATCCTCTCCAAGGTATGCGCGAGGGGCAAGCAGAAGAACCTGTTTCCCCGCCTTCGACGCCGTCTCCGCCTCCGCAACCGCATCTTGCGTGCCGCCCGCTATGACAACATCAAGTTCCTCGGCCGAAGCTGACGCAGCCAAAAATCCAATCATCAGAATATGGAGTGCCCTCAACATCAGACTCTGTCGATGTCAAAACCAAGGTAGTTAGAAAACGCCTCGACGACCGCCGCCGCCCAGCTGCCGCGCACGAATGCCACATGGTGACGGTAGCCGTTCTTCGCCATGTAGTTGAGCATGGCGTTCGCGTCCCCGTCATCCTTGCGGAACACGAAGCCCGTACCGAAGAACTCCTTCTCGATGGGATCGTCCGTGGCCTCGCCTTCCGTGACGAACGCGCAGAGCCTTCCGTTCTCCGTCTTGAAGCTTCCGACCGTGAGCGGCATGGACTTCACCTCGCCCCCGAATATCCCGACGCCCGTTCCGGGACCGTACGCCTTGCGGAACATGAGATGCTCCCCGATGCATCCGCGGCACTTCAGCATGGACCCGGGGATTGCGGAGCAGTGGAACATGATCGCCTTGTCCTTCGCGTCGCCGTAGTTGTTATTCACGTCGAAGAGGCCTACGGGCGAATCGGACGCAAGCGCGACGGCGCGCATCATCACCGCGTTGTTCACGTCCATCTCGCAAGCGGCGGCGATGCCGGCTTCGTTGAGAACGCTCATCGCAAGGCACGGTGAAACGCCGTAGCGCTTCTCAAGCTCGTCCCAGCAGCGGATTGCGACCGCCTTCAGGGAATAGTTCCTTATAAGGTCGTCGATGGCAACGCCGAAACGCGCGATGGACTCCACCTTCTCGTCCGTAACGCCCGCAAAATCGGCATACTCGAGATAGACGGCCTTTTTCGCGGCAACCTTCTCCGCCGGTGCGTCATCCATCGCCGCAAATACCTGCGACATGTCGAACGTCTCAATATTTATGCCGTTTTTCTGGAAGGCGATCTCGTCGAAACGGACGGTTTTGAACGCAGTCGTACGCGCACCGATAGCGCCGATGTAGATGTTGCGCATGCCGTTCACCACACGGCAGGTCGCCGCGAAGAGACGCAGGTCCTCGGCGAACTCCGGCGCATCGGGATGGACGGCGAACGATCTGGTCAGCGTAAATCTGATTCCCGCCTGACGGAGCACGTTGCACATCGCTATCTTTCCGCACACGGAATCGCGGCGATGGGAGAAATCCATCTTGCCGACCTCGTCCGGATATGCCTGCACAAGCACCGGCACCTTGACGTTGCGCAGCGCGACGACCGCACCGTTCTCGTCGCCGAAGTTGGGGAGCGAAAGAATGACGCCGTCGTACTCCCCTTCATGTCGGGACAGGAAGGACGCGAAAGCCTTGCCTTCCTCCGGCGTCTCGACCGCGTCATAGCGCGTACCCGCCCCCTCCATTATGAGAGCCTCATAGCCGTTGGCCTTCAAAACGCGCTTGAAGTCCTCGATCGCGGACGCTACAAGATCTCCGGGAAAGAATCCCCTGTTTCCAAAATATACGGCAAACTTCATAATTTTATCTCCTCAAGTTTTTTGCCCTTCGTCTCAGGGCAGATGAAAACGGCCCACACAAGATGCGCCACAAGGCACATCCCGAAGAACACGAAAATGACCCATGTCGTCCATGCCGCCGCCATCCACGGGAACACGAACGTGAGCGTCGCGCAGAACGCCCAATGCGTAAAGCTTCCGAAGCTCTGTCCACGCGAACGGAACTCCTGCGGGAATATCTCCGATATGAACACCCAGATGACAACCCCCTGCCCGAGCGCGAAGAACACTATGAACGGGAAGATGCAGAGCGCCGCCAAAAGGCCAAGGTTGAAGATGAATGCCGCAGCCGTTG
>JAGBFY010000315.1 GCA_017936245.1 Kiritimatiellia bacterium | reverse complement strand
CATCGCCATCCTGGATCTCCGAACGCACATCAGGAAACGCAGCCGCCGAAATTTGGGAAACGACAGCCACAATAAGCGAACCGACTATTATGTTTTTCTTCATCATTCCTCTCCGTTATAAATACATCTAATCAACTGTTAATTATACCACACAAGCTCTCTACCCTTCGTACGGGCGGATGCGAAGGCGCACGCCGATGGAATCGGTGATCGCCTTGCACTTTTCCTGAATCTCAGGCGTTGTGACCGGCGCATCGACAATCGTCATCACCACATTTGGCACATATTCCCGGCAGCTCTTTGCGAAATCCAGCATCGCCTGCCAGCTTTCAAGACCGAACTTCGGGCGGCACATCTTGAGATACTCCTCAGGATCGGGAGTATTCAGTGAGATCGAAACGGTGTCGACAAGTCCTTTGAGCTTCGCCGCCGTGGGTTCGCCATGGATAAGATCCGAAAGACCGTTTGTGTTCACGCGCACGTGCATCCCCGGCCTGATGCTCTTCACATGCTTTGCGACAGCAAGCAGGTCGTCCAACCGTTCGGTCGGCTCACCGTATCCGCAGAACACCAATTCCGTAAAATCATCGAGATTTCGCGACTCGATGGATGCGATTACCTCATCGACGGTCGGTTCGCGGTCAAGCCAAAGCGAATCCGAACCAAAAATGCCTGGGGCGTTCTGGCGGAGACAGAACACGCAAGCGCAAGGACAGCGGTTCGTGAGGTTTACGTAAAGACCGGACTTGACTGGATAGGTTATCACCATAAGCTTGAAAGTGTCTCCTCTATCGGCAAACCGTCTGTCGGAGGGATGGACATCTCCACCGCCTTCTCGACTGTTGCCGTCACATATGAAATTGCCATGCGTACCGCATCACCGAAGCTGCGTCCGCACATCATCGCGCCCAAGATCACCGAGGCGAACACATCCCCGGTGCCGCTGCGGTCGCCGCCGATCTTCGGCACCTCGACGACATCGCATCCCTCGCCTTTTGCATAGATGAAGTTCAGCAGATTGCCGCCTCGATGAATGCCGCTTATCACCGCAAACTTGGCGTTCTCGGCGCAGATTTCCGCCGCAAGGTCCGCTATTTCATTCTCGGTCGGATTCTCCATGTAAGGACGCCTTGCGAGAATGCAAGCCTCCGTCAGGTTGGGTGTGAGCACGTCGGCAACCTTCAGCAGTTCCGGCATCCGCGCCGCCAAGGCCGGATCGTACGACGGATAGAGCCGCCCATAATCCCCCATCACGGGATCGACCGCGACAAGCGTATGCGGAGCATGGAACGCTTCAACAAAATCAAGAACGAAATCCATCTGCGCCTGCGACGCGAGAAAGCCGGTCTGTATCGCCTCGAACCCGAGACCTATCGCCTTCCAGTCAGTGATGTAGTTGCCAGTCCAGTCCGTGCAGTCGAGCTTCGAGAACTTCGGAAATCCGGTATGGTTCGTGAAGATGGATGTCGGCACCGGGCAGCACTGTATTCGCATCGCCGAAAGTATCGGGACCGACGTCATAAGCGAACAGCGACCAAAGCTCGAAAAGTCGTTTATGATGGCGGCTTTGCGCTGTCTTCCACGACTGTATAAGGATGAATCCTCCGATATTCCCGAATTTTGCATGGAGCGAATTATACCATTTTATGAATGTTCAGAATCAACCTCAGAACACACCTGCGACACGATGGACTTCTTTGAGCGTCGTAATCCCTGCAAGGCATTTGGAAAGCCCATCCTCAAAAAGAGTGGATTCGCCACGTGCACGGCGCATGTCTGCTATCTCTGATTCACTCGCTCCCGATGCGATTGCAGACGAAATGGCGGCATCCGGCTTGAAGAACTCAAAAAGCCCCGTGCGCCCCTTGAGTCCGCGCCCCGCGCAATAAAGGCATCCGTGCGGCCTGTATACCGTCTCGCCCTCCAGCTCAGGAATACCGCACAATGCAGCTTCCTGCACAGTGACATGATACGGCTCGCGGCAGTAGGGACAAAGAGCGCGAGCCAGACGCTGCGCGACGGAAAGCCGCAGTGTCGCCGCCGCAAGGTGACGCTCGAGTCCCATGTTCGTAAGACGGGTAACGGCATTTACCGCATCGTTCGTATGCAGGGTGGAAAGGACGAGATGCCCGGTCAACGCCGCCTTTACCGCAGTATCCAGAGACTCTCCGTCGCGTATCTCTCCGATCATTATCACGTCCGGATCATGGCGCAGAATAGATCTCAGCGCCTTTGAGAAGTTGACCCTGTCGGCATAGTCCACCTCCGACTGGAATATCCCCGGTATTTCGTATTCAACAGGGTTTTCAACTGTGATGATGTTCAACGGACGCAACTCAAGAAGATGCTGAATCGCGGCATACAGGGTCGTGGTCTTTCCGCTTCCGGTCGGCCCGGTAAGCAGCACCAACCCATGCGGAGATGCCAGAACACCCTCAAACACCGACCGGTGATCATCCGAAAAGCCAAGAGCGTCAGTCGTGTAGTGTTTGGTCGAGGTCTCCAAAAGACGCAACGTCACACGCTCACCATATCGACCCGGAAGCGTTGCCAATCGCACATCAAGATCGGTCACATCGTCAGAAAAGGCATCCGGCACCCGCCACGTGAACGCACCATCCTGAGGAGCGCGCCTTTCGTCGAGCTTCAAGTTTGCGAGCACCTTCAACCGGCTGGTGACCGGCGGCTGGAGATCGGGAGATATGTTTGTTATGTCCTCAAGCTCTCCATCGATACGGAAACGCACTCTCATCCCATCCCGCCCCGGATCGAAATGTATGTCAGACGCATGCCGTATAAAGGCCGATCGTATCAGATAGTCCACCGTTGATACGGCATCGTCACGCGCAGAATCCTCTCGGATCGCCTGTACGCTTCCGTAAAGTTTCAGGAGATATTCGTTGAGGGATTCCGGATCAGCCGACTTTGCTATCACGGGAACTCCCAGAGCTCCTCTCAATGCCGCAATGGTCTTAACCTCAGACGGATCAGCCATGGCGACGATGAAATCGCCATCGACCATGCAAAGCGGAAGAACGGATTTCTGCAACGCAAACTCCGCCGGCACCTTCATGACACAGGCGGGGTCGATCGCTATCAATGAGAGATCAACATGATCCTTGATTTCCGCCATAAGGCTATTTCCCTTTCACGGAAGCTTTAGGCTTACACGCAAGCGTTTTCTCGATTTCGGAGCGAATCTTCTTCAAATCGGCCATGCCTAGCTTGTCAATCCCCGTTGAAACGCTTGATATGAACACCTTCTGGGACTCAAGCATCGCCATCTTTGATTCGAGTTCATCTTCCTTGGCACACATGGCAGCATCAAGTTTCCGGACTGTATTCTGCTCATATTCATCTGCCACCTGCTGAACTGTCATTATATTCTTATAGCGACGTTCGATATCTTTGTTGACATTGTCAAACCGCATCTGTGCCTGGCTTCTGGATATGCCGGAGGTTTGCCTGCTGGACTCGCGTCTGATCAAATCAAGTCTAGTGCGAGCTCTAAGTATTTCATTCTCCAGACTGCGGATCTCCCTCTCCCTCTTCAGCTTTGCGTCACGCGACCCAATCAACGACGAACGCATCTGTTTCAAACGCTTCTCCTTGTCGGCGATCTCCCTCTGCACCTTGGCAACGTCGTTTGCAGTACGCTTTGCGGCGGCAGCCGCCTTGCCTTCTGCCGAACTGATCAGCTCACGGTAATTCTGCCTGTTATCAGCGAGTTCCTGATCTCTTTCCTTCTCTTTTGCGGCAGCGTTGCGCACCTTTGATACAAATTCCGTGTTCAGCAGTGCGAAATCATTTCCAAGATGCTTCGATGCCAGTGAATTGAGGGTGGGATCCTTCAACAATGCCAACAGCACATCTTCGGCACCAGCATTCTTGTCCGCAAAAACCTTTCCAGAAATCTCATTGACCCTTTTCGACATCAAGTCGCGGTCGGATCTGATCTCTCTAAGAGCTTTCTCCGTCTGCATCGCAGATGCTTCTATCATCTTAAGACGGCTTGCGGCAAAATGTTCCAGCGAAGCCCGTTCATTGACGATCTGAGCGGCGATCGGCTCAGCAAGCTCTTTTGGAGTCTGCTCTGTTGTGTATTTCGCCACCTGCTCCGTAGCCTTCCGTAACGACGGAATCTCGACATCGCAACCACAGCATACGACACATGCTGTTACAGCGATACATTTAGCCACACGGATTAAGCTCACTTTCTTCTTCATGCTTACAATCTCCCTAATTCAACAGTATGCTTTTGTTTTTTCCCATCAGCTGGGCAATTACCGCTATCGTTGCGGTATCGGTGCGGAGGATTCGGCTTCCGAGCGAATACCGCGAAAAGCCCTTACTCTCAAGAAGAGCGACCTCATCGTCTGTCCAGCCGCCCTCTGACCCGATTGCCACCACCGGCCGCTCCGGCAAGCGAGAGCAAGCTGCCGACAACTCCCCATCTTTTGGAGGATGCGCGACAATCTTCAGATGATCGGCGAATTCCTCTTCCATCCGTTCATCCACATACCGACGGAAATTCTTTTCAATGCGAATTGTCGGCAGGATTGTCGTTCCGCACTGCATGAGACCATCAACAAGCAAAGGACGATACACATCTTCCTTCACAAGCTGCGCACCCCAGAACGCCTTCTCCACCTTCTCAGCCCCTACCAGCACGATCTTCCCCACACCCATCGCCGCCAGCTGCGGAAGCAGACGTTTCAAAACCCGCGGTCGCGGCGGAGCGAGAATCAGATCTATCCAAGGTTCCGCTGATTTTTCCGAATGGCTGCATTCGACGACTATCTCACCAGCCCAAAGTCCATTCCCCCGCTGAGCCGAACCCGGCGCCCTCTCATGTAGATTGCGTATCTCAACGATTGTCGACGTACCGACAAGCCCATCTATCTCGCCTGTCTTGAGAACCTGCCCGACGGATCCGTGCAACACATTAAGCACGTGTTCGGCGCGCTCGTCAGAGAACACCGCACGTCCATCGACAATTTCATTTTCTTCAAAAAGTATCCTGTTCATCAGCAAAATCAGGACAGAAAACCCCAACTTCTGCCACTATCAAACTTATTGGCGTAAATTATAGCATTTCATAAAATCCCACGCAATCACAACACCGGAAAAATTGACACTATTCCACTAAAACACAAATGCAATTGAACAGAGCCGTAAACAAGGGAAACATCAGCAAAATGGTGCCGGAGGAGGGACTCGAACCCTCACACACTCACGTGCGGCAGATTTTGAGTCTGCTGCGTCTGCCATTTCGCCACTCCGGCAAAAAACAAATGGAGCGGGCGAAGGGAATCGAACCCTCGTAGCCAGCTTGGAAGGCTGGAGCTCTGCCATTGAGCTACGCCCGCTTAACAAAAAACCATCCGTTGCAGGATGGTCAATTGTCATTTGCTTTTCACTTAATGGCGGGGTCGACGGGGCTCGAACCCGCAACCCCCGGATCGACAGTCCAGTGCGCTAACCAATTGCGCCACGACCCCGCGATGGGTGAAAAACGAGGTGTATAATATCATATGCCGGTTTTCAATGCAAGCACTTTTTGAAAAAAATTTTAGTCGGTGACAAGACGATTTTTCTCGTATACATGCCGGGGCCGAGCGTTTCGCTCTTGCAACCGGGAACAACAACAATGGCTGTGGTGTTCGGCGGAATCGTGAAATTCCAAGTCCATGATCCGTCCTTTCCGTAATTCCAGGCCGAACGAATCATGCCATACGGAGAATCGAACGAAGCGTCAACCTTACCGACGCGACGGTCCGGCAACGGAGCAAGAACAAATTCCTTGAACCCCTTTCCTAAAGACCCTTCGCGTATTCCGGCCATAGTTCCATACATCCATGACAGGACGGCTCCATATGCATAGTGGTTGAAACTGTTCATACCGGCAGAGCCAAACCCCGTTGCCTTGACGTAGCTGTCCCAACGCTCCCATATCGTTGTTGCACCTTGATCCACCGAATACAGCCAACTCGGATTCTTGTGCTGAAGAAGAAGCGTATAAGCGACATCGGGTGCACCAGCGTCATAGGTGAGCGTATCCATCAGGATGGACGTGCCAAGGAATCCCGTTTGAAGGCAGTCCCCGTGATCCTTGATATTCTTCATAAGCCCGTCCTTTGTGGCCGCAATGGCTTCGGGGCTGTCGAGGATGCCGAACCTGAGCGCAAAAAGTGCGGGCGTCTGCAATCCGCGCAGGAACTGCGGAAGCATGCCGTCCTTCTGCAGGAACTCCTTGCGCACATACGCAAGAGCCTCCTTTGCCATCGCTTCATACTTTGCAGCCTCAGATTCCCTGCCAAGAGCTGTCGCCATCTCCGACATCATGCGCGCATCCCAAAGCCAGTAGCAACCGCCGAGATACTTCCAGTATTGACGCGAAAGGCGCACCGCCTCTTTTTGAGCCGCACCCTGCAGTCCGCGTCCGTTCGCCTTGCCGCTGTTCGTTTCGTAAGGCTCATACGAAAGCCAGTCGGCCCACTGGTGACGCTGGCACGACTCGGCATTGGTGTAGCGCACGCGGGACACCGCATCGACAAACTTCACCATAGCATCCCAGTTTTCTTTTAGTATTGTCGCGTCGCCGTAACGTCGCCACATCGTGTATGGAACAATCACTCCTGCGTCAGCCCATCCAAGCTCATGTGGAGTATTTCCATACTGAGCAAGGGGCGCGACGCCGGGAAACGATCCGTCCTCATGCTGGCTGTCGCGCATGTCACGCATCCATTTCGAAAGGAATCCGTAGACATCGGCGTTGCAGGAGGCTGCCGCACAGAACACCTGCGTATCCGCCGTCCATCCAAGGCGTTCGTTGCGCTGAGGACAGTCCGTTGGAACGGAAAGGTAGTTTGAGTACTGCCCCCAAAGAATGTTGGATATCAGCCTGTTCACATCTGATACACCTGTCGTCAGACAGCCCCGCTCAAGCGATTTTGAAATCGACGTGACAGGTACCGATTCAAGCTTGAGTATCGTAACAGGAGCCGTAGCCTCGATTGATGCATACCGGTAGCCGAAAAACGAGAACCTCGGCATATAGGTCTCTTCACCCTTGCCGGATGCGATGTATGTCGCCTTTGCTCCGGTATTAGCGATGGTACGCAAGTTTTTACGGTAGATGCTGCCTTCCGGACCGTCGTTGCCACGGCTCTTGAGACCCGATTCGTCATTGAGCATTTCGGCGGGAAGGAATGTAACCACAGTTCCAGCCTTGGCCTTGAGGACAAACTTCGGCACCCCAGCCGAATTCTGTGCGAAATCGACGACAAGCCTCTCTCCCGCATTCAGCTTGATGGCCTCATTCTTCACATAGCTGCGCAGCTTCACCACACGCCCAAAACGGTTGGTGTCCGCCCCTTCTACATCCTTCCAGACATACGCTTTGACAGGCGAGAGGGAAAGATCTTCGCGCAGGCGGACCGTCGGCCCTTCCATCGGAAGTATTTCGCCCTTGAATTCCGAAACAATCCTCACCGGCTTGAATCCATTGCAGGAAGCGGATGTTTTCCAGCAATCCGCCACACGCGCATCATACTCTTCGCCCTCGAAGATTGAAGCACGCCTGATGCGGCCGGCGATTGCACCGAACCATGTGGCGTCGGTTCCAAAACGCTTCTCTGAACCATCCGCATACCGTATTACAAGTTGGGCACGGAACGCGGACTCACGACCACGATATCCGACAATCTTATCTCGCCACCATCCGGACGAGACCTCTGCCGAAAATACATCCGCACCCGTTCCTGAAAGAAGCGGCGTCACATCGTATGTAAACGCATGACGGGTCTTTAAAACGTGAGTAAAGCCAGGCTTAAGGAAATCGTCACCAGCACGCACTCCGTTTACGTAAGCTTCAAACACCCCCTGACCGGTGACAGTCCACATCGCCTCGACAACATCTTTTCCCATATTGATCTTTTTCAGGAAACAGCTTGTCCCGGGAACGGCCAGATTCTCCTTTGCCATCACTTTCGTGACTTCTGGAGACGGATCCTGCACTGCGATCCATTCCGTTCCAATCCAGTCGGAATCGGAAAGAAGCCCCGTTCCAAAACGGCTCTCTGAAGTTGTCCATTCACCATTCTCATCAAGAACCGAAACCCTCCATGAATACTTCGCAGCGCTCTTGAGTTTTTTTCCAGCATACGCTATCCCCACAGAGACGTCAGATTTCACCTCACCCGAATCCCATACGACCTTAGCCCCACTCTTGCCGGCCTCTGATACGACAATGCGGTACGCAACCTGCCTTGCACCGGCACGGGACGTTTCCATTTTCCAGGAAAATACAGGTGCTCTTACGTTCCCCGGACATTCGAGACGGTTTACCTCAAGACCGGTTATTGCGACACGAGAAGAAAAGCCGCTCGCTGCAGATTCCACACAGCCGCATAATGCTGTTGCGGCACAAAAAGCAAAAAACATCAATCTTTTCATATTGTCAATTATACCACATTCTTCAATGCCTCTCTCCATCCAGGGACGGTAAATACCGCTCACTCTCTAATTCCCTTTTCCATCATTTCATCCACTCCGCAAGGGCCTATCCCCACAGATTCCAGCAAGTAGGGTCCCCACTGGCCCCCGCAGGATCCCTTTTTTAACGCCGAGCCGCCTCTGAATTACTTCAAAGTAGGTCAGACCTACTTTGAAGTAACAGAACTTCGCTGGTTCTTCTATGCAACTCAATTGTTATCCACCCACCAGCCGGGCGGCACCTGGTAGTTGAGAATGCCTGTATCGAGATAGTCAGCCACCTTCATGTCATGACCGACAAGGCGTAGAGGAATGGCAAATTCCGTATCGTAAAGAGGCGTTGCCCCATGGCTCTTCGTGCCTCGCACCGGAGTTCCCCATGCAGCTGACGCTCCATAACGGTACATCCGCACCCAATCTCTCCCTCGCAAATGGTGCCATGTCGTCTCAATGACTCCAAATCCATCTATCTTGGCGATGAAATCCGCCATAGGCTTCATGGCGTTGAAGTTCATCCATGGACATCCGACAACCGGAAATCCCTTTTCCTTGAAATAAGCCATGGTCGGCCAATCTTTGCGCACCTCCTTCATATTCCCATAGGAATACTGCCAGTCACAGATTATCACATCCTTGGGCAATGTATCAGCAAGTACAGCCGTGAATCTGGTCCCGCATCTTACAAAACCATCCCAGCGCGGATCTGCCGCGTCCAACAGCATATCATGCCATATCATCGCCCTTGCTCCGCACTTCTTTGCAAATGCTGCAAGGTTCGTAATATGTTCGCATACAAGCTCACCGTACGGACGCTTCCTGCAGTCCGGACAGGTCGGCGGCTGGGCTTCATCGCATCCGAGATGGATGTACGGAGGATTGCCGAAATCTTCCAGCAGCTCAACAATCAACTCTCGCAACACCCGCTGCGTTTCCGGATTCGACAGACACCAGTTCCATCCGCCCGGTTCATAAAGCGGTGCATATTCAGGCTGAAGGTCAAGAACCGAATGCTTTAGCGTACAGGTTCTTCCAGCCCCGGCATGTCCATATGCGGCAATCTGAGGAATGAGCGTGATGCCGAGATCCTTGCCGATTTTCACCAGACGGCGAATCTCCTTTTTCGTCATTGTCGGCTTCGGCCAGCTCCACCAAGGATGCTTCTCGCTTTTGTACATCCCCCAGGGCTCAAGAATCGCATAATTGAACTTGAGAAGCGCCGCAAGGCGTATCGCACGTTCAATCTGCTCCACCCTCATCTCCGGGAACCAACAGATGTGCAATCCGCGAAACGCCAGATGCGGAGCGTCGGAAATGGAAAGTGACGGAAGAATCCACCCAGAAGTCTTGAAAGTGCCTCGCTTTTCAACAGCAAGCTGACGGAGCGAATACGCCGCCCAACGAACACCTGCAATGGTCCGGGCCGCAATCTTGACGCCGTTTGCATCTGCTGAAATCGCATACGCCTCGTCGCCATCCTTCAATGAAAGACCTGCACTCCCGCTTACGGTAGCTGGCGCAAATTCTCCATACCATTCCTTCAAATGCGCATCAAGCCAAGCAGTGGCAGATTCATCCTGACAATCCACGGTCACTCGAACCGTTTCATCAAACGGGACAGGGCGGTCGATGTCACTATTGAACTCAACCGGCTGCGGCAACGGCACAAGTTCGATCGCATCAGGATTCGCTTGATTTCCCGCAAACGCAACAATTGATGCGGCGACAAATACTGTAAGCATATTACAATTTTTCATTAACAAGTCCTTTCTTTGAATAGAACCGCTTCATTAATATTAGCGTCATGTCGTAACGCCTGTCCCTTTCAAATCCTTCAACGGAATCCCTTAACAGTGGACGGTCTGCAATCGGAAGCTCAACGAAAGATGGGCGTAGTCCATCACACCCGCTCAAGATAGAGCGGTTTCCCGCGCTGGCCAAGGGAGTTGAGCGGGGTAACTGCAAAGCGGTAGCTTGCAGGTGGCAGTTCACATACGCCGAACACGCAGGTGACCGTTTTTGCGTCCCTTTTCACACTCCACTGCACTCCAGGCTGATATACGCGCTTCGTCCGCATCGGCTTGACCACATCGCCTTCGACATATTCGGTTCGCACCTCGTAGTCGAAGGGACGCGAAAGGGAATCCGTGCCGCGCGCCGCCGGAAACGACAGAACAATCTGCGGCTCATCCTTCTTGTCGGGACCTTTACCGGTTCGCTCCAAAACCGATATCTCAGCACCTTTAGGAAATTCGGGAGCACACGCTTTCGCGCGTCTGTTCTCAAAGGAGAATTCCCTTTTGCCTCGGCTGTCGCGCAGAACAGGAACAACCCACTCGTCTCCGATCTTCTCGACATTCACGAAATCGTACCGCTCAAACACCATCCGGTCATCCCACACGCTCATGACCATTCCCTGAGAGCCCCATGCGACAGTCGACATTCGCCGCCCCTCACACTTGCGGAGAGGTCCATTCTCGCGTCCAGGAGGAAGCGAAAGCCAGCGCAGTGCGCCCGTTCCTAGTGAAGTGAACGCCCCCTGCCAGACACTGCGCTCGTCCGTGATCGTGTAGTGGGTGTGACCGGAGAACGCCACCGCGTTCGGATAGTCGGCTAGCACCTTGTCCGTCGGTCCGCCATCCTGCTTGTGCCATATCCACGGTCCATAGCACGTATCCTGCGGATGGGCGTGCTGCGTATAGAAGAACGGCCTTGCGGCGTTCAGCTTCGCACGATTCGCCGCCAGAAA
The DNA here is from genome assembly GCA_017936245.1 of Kiritimatiellia bacterium. Taxonomy (GTDB): domain Bacteria; phylum Verrucomicrobiota; class Kiritimatiellia; order RFP12; family UBA1067; genus UBA1731. Next base: position 5,312 of record JAGBFY010000315.1, on the reverse strand, counting down.
CCCACGCAGAGCCTTCTCGTCGCCCCACTCCGCCCAATGTGCGCCGACGAATGAATATCCCTTCACCGTCTTGATGAAGAACGGTGTCCATTCCTCCTTGAACACTTCTTTCCAGTTCTTCCGCACATCAAGATGGAGTCCATCGGCATAGCGGGGATTCGAAAAATCCTTCTTGCGCTTCGCCGAAGTGAAATACACTTTCTCGTGGTTCCCTGTCACGAAAATACGGGCAGGGCCGCGATCGACGCCGCCGAACACACACGCCCAGGTATCGGCGACCACTTTCAATTCCCGGACGGTTCCGTCGTTCGTAAGATCGCCTGCGATCAGCACGGCGTCAACATTCTCACCGGCAAAGAACCTGAGCGTCTTTTCGAACATATCGATAGCCTCCTGGCTGCCGAACATGTCTGGAGGGCTCACATGGATATCGCTCAATATCCCAACCTTGAGGTTCGGGATTCCGATTGTGGACTTAGCCCAAGCCGCTGCTCCCGCAAGGGCGAATGCGCCACCGATGAATTGACGTCTGTTCATCTCTTCAATCCTCCAAGCCGTTCAATCTCTTTCGCCAATCTCCGGCGATGCGCCTTTATGGGCTCCGGCCGGTCCGTGAAGTGAGTCAGCGATTCAGATACCGCCTCCGGCACCTTCAAAAGCGGATTCTTCGGGTCAAGCCTCGAAAGCATCGCAAAATATTCGTAGTCCTCAATGCCGTCGCGCAGAATTTCGAGACGCATCGTGCCGTTCGGCGGCTCGACAACCGGAGCGTTCCGGTCTGTCGTGAAGCAGCTGCGGGGCGGATACAGGAAGCGTCCGTCGCCGTTGCCCCAGTTGTAGCGGAACGTCTTGGGGCCTGTCCCCATATCTGACCAGGATGCGGCATCCGCGTAAGGGTTCTGAAGCTCCTTGCCGTAGATTGTGGGACTCGACCAGTAAACCGTTTCCCATATCAGTATGCCGGACACCTGATGCTGCCATGTCTGCCAAAGCCATACGCGCAGATCCGTACCTGGATGGTCAATGAATTCCGTCGCGTACGGAGCTTTCGGCTGCATGCACACATACCACCAGAACTGGTCTCCACGCGCACGGCACTTCTGCGTAAACGGAGTTTCAAGGTGATCAGGCGTGGGACACCACAGGTTAACCCCCTTATACAGTCCGGCGCAGGGCTCTTTCGTGATCATGCGGCGGATTGACGGTGCATATTTAGCGACCACGGCAAGACCGCGATCGAGCCATGGAAACTTGTCTGCAGTGGGTTCGTCATACCAGTACAGATAGGCGGTATCCAGCCAGCCCTTCTCGCGCAGATGTGCCTCAATGCCGCCGAGATATTTCGAAACAAGAGCATCATATCCCGGAGTTCCCTCCTTCCGCCCATGAAAGACGTGAGGCTCTCCGTTCTTCGGAAATGCTTTGCTGCTGAATCCGGGGATGGTGAATATGAATGTGTTGAAATTGTACTCATCCAGCACCTTTTGCATTCCGGCATCCCATTGCGCCCAGTCGAACGTGACGGTCGCATTGACCTCATTCCCCTCCTTTGCGTCTATCCCGTATTTCCAGTTGGAGGCAAGAATTCCCGTTCCAGGATTGTACGGAGAAAGGTGCGCCTCGGACAGAGCTTTCAGGTAACGAGTGTTCACCTCCCGGCGATCTGCCGCATTCTTAACTCCGTGATAGGCATAGACCCTCCCCTGCGTATAACCGAAACTCGTCTGAAGCGTCATTCTGTCGGGCAAGTCAAATCCAAACACCTCAACTTCAAACGGAACGGCGGCGGGTTTCGTCCCTTTCGTGTGAACGTACAGCCGCCCGGCGTAAATGCCGCCCGGCGTTCCCTTCGGCACCTTGACCCGCACCCAGAACGAGCGGTTCTCCCCTGCCGGAACTTCAATACCGTCCGACGGTACAGGCTCCAAAGGCTCCGGCCACAATCCCGGAGCGGAAGTCCTGTCCGAAATGTCCTTTATGTCCAGATATGTCACCTGACGAATATCAACAGCGGAGTACGGAATCTTCGAACCGTTTCGGGACACAAAATCTCCGCCGGGAAGCACCCTCACACCCCGCACATCACGCGCCCCCGCCTTGACAACAAGCTGCACCGACTCAGCCTCGTTAGCCGCCGCAGAAACCGCAAGACCTCTCGTACGGCGGATCGGAACCTTGCGCCACGGAGCGACGCGCATCTCCTCCTCCGCTCCCCAAAGCGTAAATCCGTTCGTCCGGATATCCACCCGCTCGCCCCAATCCTCGTTGTAATAGTCTGAAGCGCCAATTTCTGCAACCATCTTTCCCGACTTCGCTTCGAAGTAACGAGTAAAGCCTGCAGCGCGTACAGGAGCACCGTCGATGCGGGCAACCACTCGCGGAAAACCCGTCTGGAGTGAAGTTCCGGCAGAACCTCTGGTCCGCACAAAGATGCGGTCGGCCGGGAACAAGTTGGATGGAGCATATCCTGTGAAATGGTCCCGCTTGCCGCACACAGCAACATCGTGCCAGTTCTGCCCGTCATGTGAAACTGATACAGTCACAGAGCCCTTGGAATAATGCACAACTGGGAGCGTCACCTCAAAATCAAGGAAACGCCGTCCTTTCAGTTCAAAAAGGAACTCACATCCCGACTCTCCATATACGCACCAGCGGTTGGAGTTGAATTTCGCGCCGGCCCGTCTCAGAAACGGACGCACATGCGGCCCCTGCACATCAAACGAACGCCTGTAGAACCTGTACACGTTTCCGTCTATCGCCTCGCCTGCTCCGAGTTCCAGTTCGCCCTTGGGCTTATTGTAAACGGGATTGACGCGCACCGTACGTACATCACGCCACGATGCGCCGCCCTTCATTTCCCAAGTACCGAGTCGAAGATCGACAGCGTTCGATTCGGCGGGATATATGTAGGTGCGAAGCGTCTCATTCGTCTGCCCGGCCTTGACAGTGAAATCCATGTTGTAGTTCTTCGCGCCGCCGGTCAGGACGCCGGCACCATGCGCCGTTGCCCGGTAGGAGATTGCGTACAGCGCACCCCGCTCATGCGGCACACCTTTTGCCGCCCAGCATTTGCCGTCCTCGGAAATGCCGCCCTGTACAGCGGATGCGAGAATCACCGCCGAAAAAAGAGAAAACGACATATATTTTCCTTTAACGCAGGATCACAGCGAAAGGCGGCGCAAACTGACACTCCAACGCACCAACGTCTATCGTATCGTATTTGATGCGCTGGCGTTTCGCGAAATCACATCCACCAAGAAGCGGCAGCATCCATTCCTCTAGCACACCTGCATTGAACGCCGCAGATGGCTTCTTGATATCATACTCCCCTCCGTCATCAGTAGGGCCAAACCTAAAGTTCGGAGCAAGTTTGCAATCGTGGTATCCGTCTGAATCCACCGCAACATTTGAAGCTGAAAACACGCAGTTAGTCATATAACGTTTGCCGCGCACGTCAAACGCACTTCCTCCAATGCTGTTCCCGATAAGGAGCGTATTATACGCTGGTCCGTTGCGGACAATTCCACCTGAACTCAGTGCCGCATAATTTCCGTAGTACGAGCAATTCAGCACCGTCTTGCCTTCGGTTATGGCATTTGCTCCATTCGTCACAAAATTGTAAACAAAAACACAATTGACATTCGTCCGACAAACCGGTGTTGTATTGTAAGCCGTTGCAATATCGAGATTCTGACCATTTTCAGATGAAGCATTATGCGCAACATAACACCTGTTCATATTGCAGCCTGCAAGCAGATAGCCTTTGACCACATGATTTGTTATGATGCAATCTATCAGCTCGGCATTGGAAATGATTGTACGGCTGCTTTCCTGTGCGGTATTGGCGTTGAATACGCAATTGGAGACTAATGCGAGCGGACTGGAGGCATTCACGAAAATCGCGGCTCCGCTTGCCCACCCCGCCTGCCTATTGCCTTCAAAAAGACAGTCACGGACAACTGATGTCCTCGAATTGACATAAACACCGCCTCCACTGTCTGCATGATTACCAACAAAGTCACAATCAACGCATTCACCATTATTGAGATAAAGTCCGCCGCCCAATTTGTCAGAATTTACGGCAATCTTCGGTCCGTTTCCTTTGAATAGGCAGTTGGTAATAAACCCATTCCCACTCATGTAAGCGCCAGAACCATTGTCACCGGAGTTACCGTAGAACTTACAATTAATCAAGAAGCCGCCACTGCCCGTTGAATAAAAACCGCCCCCGTCTTTGGTTGTCGTATTGTTTGTAAATACGCAATCCACTGCACCTATACCGGCTGTGTCAGACCAAAAGCCACCGCCGTTCTTGCCGCTTGAAGTGTTGTCTGCTATCAGGCAGTTATACATCTTGGCACGCAAAACGCCAGCTCCCAAACCTGTGGCATAGTTGTTTGTCACATTGACATACTTGAGTACAAGCCCACCATTATTGCTTCCATATATACCACCACCATCACCAGAACGATATCCTCCGGTTATCGTCAAGTTAGACACCACTGTTGGTTTTGCAGGATCTGTCGCCCAAATGTAAAGGACAGTCTTCTTGTCGGACTCACCACCACCTTTGAGAAGGACATCCTCTGGTTTTTCTCCCAGTCCTGCTATCAAACCATTGCGGCAATAGGTGTTAAAGTATAAATGGACATTAGCAGAGACCTTGCTTTTGATGCCGCTTAAATCGTATACGCCGGGTTTGAGCAGAAGTCTCGTACCTGTATTGTTTCCTGAATTTATTTCATTTATTGCATTCGTGAGGGCAACAACATCTCCAACGCCGTCAGGCGCCTCAATAATGTACTCCTTCGCAGTAAGTGAGGCTGCAAAGAGAACGCAAACCGAGAGAACCGGTAACTTTATTGCAAATGACATGGCATCATCCTTTCAAAAACCCTTGAACGAATTTTTGGCATAGAATAATACCAAATACATTTTTTTTTTTCAAGCAAAAAAAAAATCTCCCGTAAGGGAGATGCGAGAAAGAAAACGATGCCAGAGACTTGCGCCCTTCGTTGGTGGAGGTAGACGGATTCGAACCGACGGCATTCTGCTTGCAAAGCAGACACTCTACCAACTGAGTTATACCCCCTCTTCAAGGGAAAACGCTTGGTGGGCCTGACAAGAGTCGAACTTGTGACCTCGTCCTTATCAGGGACGCGCTCTAACCAACTGAGCTACAAGCCCGGCGGATTTCGGAAGGGAGGCGGAACACTTCGTGGTCGTCTGGGTGGGTTTCAACTTCGCCCCCGAAGGGGCTTCTCCTTAGAAAGGAGGTGATCCAACCGCTGGTTCCCCAACGGTTACCTTGT
>JAGBFY010000314.1 GCA_017936245.1 Kiritimatiellia bacterium | reverse complement strand
CACAGGCAACGGGCAACGAGCGAGCAGATACCAGTAGGCAGCGAGATAGCCGACAACGAGAGCGACGAGCGTAGAGGTCGCAACGGGGGAGATACCCCAAGGACGCAGAATGGACTCGGGTGAAAGCGCGGTGGCAAGAGCCAGGGCGCAGCAGAGCGTCATCGCGATGTGGAATGCGTACTGGCTCCAGCGGCGGTCGTTGTTCAGTCCGCGACCGGCGGCGAAAGCACACGAGACAGCCGGAAGGACGGACAGAGCGACAATCGCGAGCCACCCAGAGCGGGAGAACCAAGTACGGATTTCGCGGAGCGAGTCCTTCGCACTGCGCAGGAAAACATCAAGAGAAGACGAGCAGTTCTCCGCTTCAGCCGCCTCCGTGCCGAGGAACCCACCGGAAACAAACTTGACGAACACAATCATCCCGACCGCGACAGTGAACAGATAGAGCGTCGCGGGGCCATACAGTGAACTGCCGTTCTTCACCAGAACAAGCATGAACGCAAAGAAGATGGCAATGGAGCACGGCACGAATATCGGGCTTTCGACAAGCCCCATTGCAACAAAGGCTCCGGCTACAAGCGCAACGGGAAGAGCGAGTTTCGGACGTCCGGCGGCGAACAGCACAAGACGCATCGTAAGAAGCGCCCACATCACGTCGAAGATGCGGTGTTCAAGGTGTGTGGAGCTCTGCCACACAGCAGTTGAAAAAACAAATGTGAGCGAGGCTATGATACCGGCGGCGAGGGATGCCCCCTTCGCAAACTTGATCGAATCCTCCTGCGTTGTAACCTGCCACACGGCAAACGCCATCAACCTGCAGATGAGATACGCCGATACGACACCGCACACAAGCGAAAGTGCATTCGCACGGAAGGCCACGGACGAAAGCTCACCTGCTCCAGCGAAGAGCTTTACAAAGAATCCCCAAAGCGGATATTCCGGAAACGCCAAGGCGTCAATTCCCGCCCACTGCACAAGCAGACGCGCAGAATCACCCGGAAACACGTAGTTCGCCAATGTCAGCGCATACACTACAGCGGCGACTCCGGCGACGGATAACGCGGATATCACCGATGCTTTCAGGAACGAAGACTCTTCTGAGCGGAATTTCGACATTGTTCTGTTTCCTTTCCTTTGATTAACGACTTATTTTTCCAGCTGTTTTTTGGGGCAACCCGGGCAACATCCCGGACACGAAACGTCCTTGCCGTCCCAACAGTAGGTGCAAAGACGCTCCTTGGGCAGACCAATCGCCGCGACAAGATCATCGAGATGCTGAAACGCAAGCGATGTAAGCCCAAGATTCTTGCGGATGTATTCGACCATATCCTTGTACGGCTCGCCATCCGGATCGAGATACTTCGAAATGTCAGCATTGGCCCCATCCCTGTCACGGATGTACCGGCGGGCAATAAGGTCGTATTCCGACTTCGATCTCGAGAAATTGATGAATTTGCAGGGAAACAGCAGCGGCGGACACGCAATGCGCATATGCGTCTCCTTCACCCCGTCGGCATAAAGACGCTTCGCCTGCTGACCGAGCTGTGTTCCGCGCACGATCGAATCGTCGCAGAACACAAGCCTCTTGTCCTTGATAAGCCCAGGCACAGGGATCAGCTTCATTGCCGCGATGCGCTCACGCTGACGCTGGTCCTGCGGAGTGAACGACCTCGCCCAGGACGGCGTGTACTTGACAAACGGACGTGCGTATTTGAGTCCGGCTTCGTGCGCATATCCGAGGGCATGCGAGATGCCGCTGTCCGGAACGCCACCCACGGAGTCCGCCTCCACAGGATTGCGCCGGGCGAGAAATGCACCTGAACGGTAGCGCGACATCTCCACATTGCGTCCTTCGTAGCTCGACGCCGGATAGCCGTAATAGACCCACAGGAACGAACAGATCGCCATCTCCTCACCCGGTTCGATCACGGTACGGTCACCATCTGAAGTGAGCTCGGCCATTTCGCCTGGACCAAGATCGCGCACGTACTCGTAGCCGAGATTGGCGAGCGCACAGGACTCCTGAAGCGCGATCATCGCCCCTTCACGGCGGCCAATCACGACCGGGGTACGTCCATAGCGGTCACGGACGGCGAAGAAACGCCCGGTCTCGGTAATGATCAGGAAAGAGCAACTTCCCTGAACTTTCTGCTGGACAAGACGCACCCCTTCCTCAAGCGTCGGGGCAGATGCAAGTATGGCCGACACCACCTCCGTGGGGCCGACCATTCCTGACGTCGTAGAATACTGGAGCTGAAGATGGTTCTTCTCGAACATCTCACTCATCAAATCCTCGATGTTCGTGATGAGCCCCACCGTAACAAGCGCGAACGTACCGTGGGCGCAGCGCATGACAAGCGGTTGCGGATCGGTGTCCGAAATGACCCCCAATCCGATATGTCCCGAAAGCTCGCCTACGTCACGCTCGAATTTCGACCGGAACGGCGAATTCTGGATGTTGTGGATTGAACGCTGAAACCCCTTCTCGCCCGATACGCACATGCCTCCTCGATGCGTACCGAGATGGGAATGATAGTCTGTACCAAAGAACAGATCGCTTACGCAATCTCCTTTAGCTATGACGCCGCAAAAACCGCCCATGAAATCTCCATTTTTTTGGGAAAGAACCTTTTATTTCCCTTTGACCGCATATTATACCAAAAAATCCATCTGCAATCCATCAACGGAAAACAACCACCGATCCAACGCGCGGGCCGATGCAGAGAATGCCGCCGTTGGCACGATGTATCCGCCATGCCGCGTAGCAGTCATCCGGAAGCGTCTTCGGAGCGCGGGATATCCCTCCCTCGGCTTTGAAAAGCGTGTATGTGGCGCCTACGGCAAACATCGACATGTCGTCCAACGCCCAAACTGCCTCAGGTCCAAAACTCAATGCACCCGACATTGATGGATATCGACCTGCCAACACATCTGCCGATTTTATCCTGTATGCGCCGTTGATCGAAAGAGACGCAACCGAATCCGATATCTCCGGCAATCCCGAGAAATCACCAAACGAAACGGATGTCCCCGCTTTGGGTGCAATCTTTGTACCGACGGTAAAGTCGCAATTCTTCACCAACGCGCAAATACTGTCGTTGCAAGGGGCATATGTCGCGCCATTCTTGAACATGAACTGCGGAGCATTGCCGTCTATGACGGTGAAAAGCCCTTGACCGGCTCCGGAGGAAAGCGTTGAACGCTCTACCACAACCGTGCCACCACCATACCAGCTGACAGGACCAGCCATGCAATTCGTGACACCTGCTATAGAACCTTCTACGGAAAACGTAAGCACATGACCGTTGGCATGAACAGTCTCGCTACTGAAAAGCAGGTTCTCCCCCGTCTGCTTAGACAGCACCGTTGTATCTCCATCCAGTATCCATGTAACCGCAGAGGACTTCTTCCCAGCATCGCCGCTGTCGAAACGGATAGCGCCCATCGAATTTATGCCGTTCCCGGAAACATGGACAGTACGTTTCTGTGCAGCGACTCCACGCATCTGCAACGTGGCGCCGTCATGAACACGCACCAACCCGCCTGGCAGGCCAAGATACTCATCACTCCTTGACACGTAACGCCCATCAAGAAGCTCAACTCCGGAAATCCCAAGATTTGCCATATTCACATCTGTCGGCTCAAAAGTGCCGTCGCCAATTTTCCTGAGAGTTTTCCCGGAAAATGCCGTTTGGGCAAGGCCAAGTGTATTGGTCATGTCCACCCATCGAGACCAATATCCGATTCCGGTACAGCGCATGACCACGGCATCGGCATACGCCTCGCTTTTTGCAGACTGCGAACCTCCTTCAAAATAGCCCTGTCCGTCCAAGGCCATTTCGTCAAACCAGTACGTATTGCCAGTGGCATTGAAATCCGTCACGTTCACGGCCGCATAGATATACCGTTTGCCATCCGTATACCTTCCGACAACATTACTGATTGCGTATTCCGTTACCGTCAAACCTCTCGTATCCGAAGCCGCGACCGCAGGACCTTCACAGTCTTTGAATATCAAGTTTCGCACAACAACATTCTGCGAGGCTCCAATCGCCACCCCCGAATGAAGTACAGTCCCCTCATCCGATCCTGACAGCATAAGGCCTTCCGCGGTCACGCCAGACAGATCAAGAGTCTCCGAAAACCAATATTCACCCGAAGGAATGAACACCTCGGTATTTGCTCCGACGGCGGCAAGATTATCCGCCACGGCAGCAGTATTAGCGGCGGCGTTTTCAATACCCGTCTTGAGTCCCCAGCCCGTAGCCGCGTTGATTCGCGATTTCCGGCAGTCAAGCGCAAGAACCTTATCCTCCTTCACTATGTCGAAGTAGTTCACCGCATCACCCGTAAGCGTGGGCACACCGGTAATGGAAACCGACGACACCGCAACAGTATATACGGAAGCCTGATCCATCTTCGGGAAATCTTCGAGATCCGCAACCGACAGCTTGCATCCTTCGGCAAAGATGAACTCCTTCTCTGAAGTGAGATAATGCCCATCCGCAAGATCTGCCGAACGGACAATATACTCGTCGGTTATCGTGACCACTGCAGGCCTTGGAGAACAAATTGCGACAGGTCCCTTTGCCTTTTTGATCGAAAAAGCAGCGTTCGCATCTCCCTTGTATGCGTTGTCACAAATCTTGCTTCCTACATCGAATTCAAAGAAATCGACCGCATCCCAAATATTTGGCGAATTGAGAGGCGCAATTGCAGAACCTTCCATCAGATGCAGACTCGGAATATTCACTTTGATTGTGTTTTTACACCCATTTTTACGAAGGAACACACTATTCGCAAAAACAAATGGCCCAGGATCTTTTATCGTAAAATCCTTATTGATGTAAAATATCGTTTCGTTGCCCCTGACGGTAAGCTCATTGCCACCCATGTTAAACGTTCTTTTTCCACCAAATACGGAATTCCATGTTCCGTACCCATAAATGACGGCATTTCCAGTCATGGTGACTTCACATGCGTTGGCATTTCCTATGAGATAGTTTAGATTGCCACCGCCTACTGATATAGCACCTAGATTATTTCCTTCGCCGGCACCGCTCCCTTCAAAATACACATGCGTGGTGCCATCTATTACTGATGTAATTTCACCTTCAATATTCAGCGTAGCACCTGACTTGATGACAATGGTCGAGCCGCCTGTATGCGCAGCTTCACCCAAAGAATCTGGAAGAAAATACACACCCTCTTCAATGAGAAGATTCAACTGTACGCCTTTATATGTGGTAACGGCGTTCAGCTGTCCCTTGCCGGTCTTGCGGATCCAGTCTCCATCGGAAAAAGTGAAACCGTTCGCCGTGACAATCTCATCGACCGTCTTTGTTTCGCCTTCCGCGACATAAAAGGTGTTCGTGGTTTCTGCCGCAGCGCCGTAGAACGCAACCGACAATGCCCAGAGGGCAAACACTTTGAGCGATTTTTTCATGGCCAGAACTTGTCCGTAAGTTTGGAGGGGATGCCGACCTCGCTCTTGTCGAAGGAATCGGCAAGAATTTTCCATCCGAGATCGAGAGCTTCCTCAAGCGGAATGTTCACCGAAAGATCCATCATCTCCCTTTCGAACGCCGCGCCATACTTGAGAAGTTTCCTGTCCCAAGCACTCATCTTGAAGCCCATCGACTGCTTCTCGACCGTCTCCTTGTAGGCGGCATAGAGCTTGACCATCGCGTCCATGACGGTACGGTGATCCTCGCGGGTATTTTTGTTCACCTGCTGTTTGAGACGGCTCAGGGAACCGAACGGCTCGATGCGTCCGTTGCGGAGATAGAACTGCCCTTCCGTTATGTACCCTGTATTGTCCGGAACCGGATGCGTAACGTCGTCGCCAGGCATCGTGGTAACGGCAAGGATTGTGATCGAACCGGAATCTTTGAAGTCAACAGCCTTTTCGTAGCGGGCGGCAAGCTGCGAATAGAGGTCGCCTGGATAGCCACGGTTGGACGGAATCTGCTCCATCGTAATCGCGATTTCCTTCATCGCGTCGGCGAAGGACGTCATATCCGTAAGAAGCACCAGCACATCCTTGCCTTCAAGGGCGAACTTCTCGGCAACGGCAAGCGACACGTCCGGCACAAGCATACACTCCACTGTAGGATCGGCAGCGGTGTGCACAAACATGACGGTCTTTGCTAGCGCACCGGACTTGTCTAGCGTGCTGCGGAACTTGAGGTACTCGTCGTACTTGAGGCCCATGCCGCCGATGACGATCACGTCGGAGTCGGCCTGAAGCGCGATGCGGGCGAGAAGATCGTTGTACGGCTCGCCGGCGCGGGCAAAGATCGGAAGTTTCTGGGACTTCACCAGCGAGTTGAAAAGATCAATCATCGGGATGTTCGTGCGCACCATCTGGTTCGGCATCACACGACGCGCCGGATTCACGGACGGCTGGCCGATGGGAGAGGGATTCTCGTCGATTGCCGGGCCGCCGTCACGCGGAACACACGCGCCGGTAAAGGCGCGTCCGAGAAGCGACTGCGAGAACGGCACCTTCATCGTCTCACCCAGAAAACGCACCTTCGCCGCCGTATCGACACCTCGCGCACCTGCAAAAATCTGAAGCGTGACATTCGGTCCGTCAAGCTTGATCACCTGCGCAAGCGAAGTCCCCGCACGGGATTCAATCTCGGCGATCTCATTGTATTTCACGCCTTCGGCGCGAAGTGTGGCGACGCTGCCGGAAAGAGCGTCTATCTTGTGGTACACCTTGTTGTTGAACATCTCTTATGAACCTTATTTGCTTGTGTT
>JAGBFY010000313.1 GCA_017936245.1 Kiritimatiellia bacterium | reverse complement strand
TGTGGTATCATACATGCCGTCATCTCCCTTGTTTGTGTTAGCACTTCGCATTATAGCGAAGATCATTCAGGAGAGGTGACTTTTTTTTTCGTGCCGCCAGTGCGTGAACTGTGCTCGGCTCGGGGGTGCCCCGCCAGCCCCGAAAAAATTGGGGAACCTCCAGTTCGGTTCGTTGCTGACCATCTCGAAGGCTTTGTGGTAAAATATACGGATATTTAAAGAGTGAGGGAAGTTGGAAATGGAAGAGATATGCAAAAATACGGTCGAGGCGCTCAAGCGGCGTGGTTTCGATGCCGTGTATTGCGCAACGGCAGAGGAGGCGTCCTCCGCGGTGATGGCTGAGGTTGATGCCGTACAGCGAGTCGGAATGGGCGGTTCCGTCACAATGAAGGAGCTTGGTGTCACGGAGCGTCTGAACGAGTCTGGAAAACTCCAGACCCGCGGTGCCGACTGTGATCTCTTCCTGCTCAGCGCGAACGCCATAACGGAAGATGGGCGCATCGTCAACATAGACGGCAACGGCAACCGTGTCGCGGCATCCGTCTCCGGTCCCGGCAAGGTCGTATATGCCATCGGGCGCAACAAGATTGTGAGCGGTGGCATTGACGCGGCAATTGCCCGCGTCAAGGAGAAGGCGTGTCCGCCGAACTGCATACGTCTTGGGAAAAAGACTCCGTGCGCTGAGACGGGTAAATGCGCGGACTGCGATTCTCCCGACCGTATCTGCAAGGTTACCGCCATTTTCGACCGCCGTCCCACCGGCACCCCTACCACGGTGTATGTGGTGAATGCGGATCTTGGCTACTGAGATGTCCAGGATGAACAGTCTGCTTCTCAAGAACTGCCGGATCCTTCTGCCGGACCATTCGGTTGTGGAAGGGAGCCTTCTCGTCGAGAACGGAAAGATAGCCGCGATCGGTGAGATGCCCGAAGGAGTTCAGGTTTCAGAGACGAAAGACCTTCGCGGCGCATTGGTCATGCCGGGGCTTGTGAACGCGCATGGCCATACGGCGATGACGCTTGTGCGTGGTCTTGGCGGTGGACTGCCGTTGAAGCGTTGGCTTGAGGAAGCCATATTCCCCGTGGAGGCGAAGATGTCTCCTGCGGACATCGAGGCCGGCGTTACATGGGGCGTGATGGAGATGCTTGCAGGCGGCACGACCTGCGTTGCCGACATGTACGACTTCCCGGACGCGGGAGGGCAGGCCTTCGAGAATGCCGGATTCAAGGCGAACATCTGCCGCGTAGGTTTGAATTTCGTGAAAGGGCGGCTTGACGATTGCGTGAACTTCACGCGCAAGTGGAACGCTGCCGCCCATGCCGGAGTCGTTGCAGATGTTTGCATCCATTCTGAATATCTTACGGACGCAGGATTTTGCCGTGAACTTGCCGCCGCCAACCGCGAGTTGGCACGACCGCTTCACGTCCATGTGTCCGAAACGCGTTGTGAACACGAAGAGTGCATCGCCCGCCACGGGAAGACTCCGATCGCGTATCTTGCCGACACCGGCATACTGGAGCACGGCGCGTATGCAGCCCATTGCGTGTGGGCTACGGATGACGATTTCCGCATCATGCGCGAATGCGGCGTAACGCTCGTGCACAATCCTTCGAGCAACATGAAGCTTGGAAGCGGATTCGCCCGGATCGCCGCCGCCAAGGCTGCCGGGGTCAACATCGCTCTCGGAACGGACGGATGCGCATCGAACGACAATCTCAACATGTTCGAGGAGATGCATCTTGCCGCGCTTATCCATAAGGGAATCGCGCAAGATCCGACGGTGCTTCAGGCTGGTGACGTGCTGGAAATGGCCACTGTCAATGCCGCCCGCGCGATCGGGCGCACGGATACGGGAACGATAGAGGTAGGTAAGCGCGCCGATCTTTGCGTGATAGATATGGACCGTCCGCATCTCACGCCCGCTCTTGATGTTTCGAATCTTCTTGCGTATAGCGCACAGGCCTCGGATGTGGTCATGACAATCGTCGACGGAAACATCCTTTACGACCACGGTGAGTTTGTGTCGATATATGCCGAAAAGGCGAAGTATGAATTTCTCTCTTCCGTTCGGCGCCTTTTCAAGTCCTTCACCCTGTGTGCCGGTGTGTTTCTCTTGGCCTTGACCGGATGCATGACGCCTGAACAGGCGGAGGAAGGTGCGGATAAAACCGCCGAGCAGCTGACCATCGCCGCATGGGAGAAGGCGATGGGTGTTACGAATGTATTCGGGATCGCCTACGAAGGCGATCCAATAGCGCCGCTTGTTCCCGATACGAACGGGGTCGTGAGGCTTTCGCTAGACGACGCTCTTCGAGTGGGGGCGAGGAACAACCGTCAGTTCCGTACGCACAAGGAGACGGTGTTCATCCGCGCCCTTGCGCTCGATTCCGAGGAGTACGCATTCTCCACGACGTTTTCGGGGATGATACTCGGTGCACTTTCGGGTGATCCCGAAATCGTGAAGGAGTCCGCCAAGGCGGGTGGAGATCCGAATCTTGTCAGACGCAAGTTTGAGCAGGGCGCGGTGATGACCGGCAACGCGGCTGTTGACATCGCGAAGATGATCCGCGACGACTGGCACAGTTTCGCCTGGACGGGCGACATCACGATGTCCATTCCGCTCATGCGCGGAGCAGGGCGCGACATTGTGCGCGAACCCCTCACCCAGGCGGAACGCAATCTTGTGTACTCGATATGGACGTTCGAGCGTTACCGTCAGACGTTTGCGCTTTCGCTTGCCAAGTCATATTTCAACGTTCTCAAATACTACCAGAACCATCTGAACTCGGGCGACAACGTGAAGCGTCTTGAGCAGAACTATTCTCGCGCGGAGATGATGTTTGAGGCGGGGCGCATGGACCGCATTCAGACGGACCAGGCGAAAACGGATCTGCTCAATGCCCGGCAGACGATGATCACCACAAAGCAGAGCTATCAGGATGCGCTTGACGATTTCAAGATCACGCTCGGTCTGCCGCCTGAGACTCCGGTGGAACTCCGTTCAGAGGAGCTGCGTTCACTCGAAGAGCGCATGGAAAAGCTCGCCTCCGAGACGGAAGATGCGCTTGCCGATTATCCTATGGAGTCTGAGGCCCTTGCCGATGCCGTTGTGCGCCGCCGCGATCTGGCGGTCGTGCGCGGAGAGACGGAGGATGCAGCCCGTCAGGTGAAGATCAAGGCCGATGCGCTCCGCGCCGATCTTTCCGTTGAAGGCGGAGCCACGTACAATGGCAATCGCCGATATCACGATCCTGACACTAACGATTCCGTGTACGACTCCACGGAAACGGAGGCCAAGATCAAGTTCTCCATGCCGTGGGACCGTCGCCGCGAGCGCAACCAGTACCGTCAGGCGCTCGTTGCGCGGGATCGTGCCGGGCGTGACTATGTCGAGAGCGAGGACGAAGTCAAGAACGAGGTCCGGGCGGGATACCGCGATCTTGTCGCGATGCGCGCACTGTACGGCAACAAGGTCGAGGCGTACAAGACCGCCTGCATGCGCGTCGAGGCGAACGACCTGTTCATGCAGTCCGGACGCAGCTCAATGCGCGACATTCTTGAAGCGGAATCTGCGCTTCTTTCCGCCCGCAACGCGCTCTGTTCGGCCGTCATCGACTGGTGGACGAGCGACCTGGAGCTGCGCTGTGCGACCGGTGGGCTTGAGATCAACCGTGATGGTACGTGGAGATGACATTTCAATCTAAAGGTTAAAAGACATGTTAAAGAAGAAATGGTTTTGGATGGTGGCTGTGGCGCTTGTCGCCGCAGCTGTGGCGGCTTGGCTTTTCGGCGGCGGTGACAGTACGGACGAGACGACTCCTGTGTTCACTGTAGCTGAGGGGCCGCTTACAATCGGGATCACTGCGTCCGGTTCGGTGCAGAGCCGCGACAAGGTTGTGCTCAGAAGCGAGCTTGAAGGCCGCAACACGATCCTTTGGGTCGTTGAGGATGGTGTGAGTGTGAAGACGGGCGATCTGCTTGTCGAATTCGATGCGGCGGCGCTTGTGGAAAAGCGCAATGACCAGGAGATCACCGCGAACACGGCGCACGGAAACCTCATCATCGCCGAAGAGCGTCTTGAGGTCACCAAGGGCGAGTGCGAAGGTAACCTTCTTGAAAGGGAGGTCACACTCGACCTTGCCAAGATGGCGCTGGAGAAGTACGAGAAGGGCGACTTCCCTGAAGAGAAGCGGCAGCGCGAGGCGGATATCGCCCTTGCGGACGAGGAACTTCAGCGTGCCGCCGAAAAGCTGGACTGGAGCCGCAAGCTCGCGAAGGAGGGGTTCCTTACCCGCACGGAACTTCAGGCGGACGAACTGGCCCTTCGCCGCAAGGAGATCGACCTTGAGATGGCCAAGACGAAGATGAACGTTCTCACCAACTATACAGTACATCAGCAGAGAGCGACACTTCAGTCCGATGTCCGCAAGGCTACGCGGGCCGTCACGCGCACTCAGTGGCAGAACAAGTCACAGATCCGCCAGGGGGAAACGGAGATCGTCCAGCGCAGCCGCGAGTATTACCGCGCGACGAACCGTCTGGCGGAACTTAATTTCCAGATATCGAAATCCAAGATATACGCCCCCACGAACGGCATTGTGCTCTATTCATCGACCGCAAAGCGCCGGTGGTGGGAAAATCCGCTTGCCGCAGGCGAATCAGCGGTGCAGCGTCAGGAGCTTATCTACATTCCGCTTGATGAGGGCATGATAATCGAGATCATGGTTCCGGAGGCTTCGCTCAACAAACTTGAGGCCGGAATGGCGGCAACTGTAAAGGTTGATGCGTTCCCGGATCAGGTGTTCAACGGCAAGCTTTCGAAGATCGGCATTCTTCCCGATGCGCAGTCCACGCGTCTCAATCCGGATCTCAAGATGTTCAAGTGCGAGCTTGAATGCGATTTCCGCGACGCGGTGGTGCGCCCCGGCATGAGCTGCGACATCGAGCTGATCAAGGAGACGTATGCCAAGGCCGTGTACTGCCCGATCCAGTGCGTGGTACGCATAGACGGTGATGCCTACGTATATGTGCAGGATGGCTCTGAGTGGATTCTCCGCAAGGTTGAGGTCGGTTTGGACAACAATCGCATGATCCATATTCTGAAGGGTGTTGAACCCGGTGAGATCATCATGACCGCTCCGCCGGTTCAGGAGGAGAAGGAAGAGGACAAGAAGGACGGGAAGAAGAGCGATGACAGAGGAAGTGGTCGTACTTAATGACGTTCGCCGTCACTACACTGTCGGCGGCGAGACGGTTAAAGCACTTGACGGCGTATCCTTCACGATACGCAAGGGACAGTATGTCGCGATAATGGGTCCTTCCGGTTCCGGCAAGTCGACGCTTCTTAACATACTTGGATGTCTCGATCGCCCCACCTCCGGAACGTACCATCTCAATGGCACTGATGTGTCGAACATGAGCGACAATGCGCTCTCCGACCATCGTCTGAAGAACCTCGGCTTCGTATTCCAGAGTTTTCATCTGATTCCGCAGCTTACGGTTCTCGACAACATTGAGATGCCGATGTTCTATCTCGGCGTTCCGAAGGCGGAGCGCACGCGCAGGGCGAAGGAGCTTGCGGAGCGCGTGGAGATAGACCATCGTCTGATGCATCTTCCTTCGGAGCTTTCCGGCGGACAGCGTCAGCGTGTCGCTGTGGCGCGCGCCCTTGCGAACGATCCGGCGGTTCTTCTGGCCGACGAGCCTACGGGCAACCTCGATTCGAAGACGTCCGTACAGATCATGGGGCTTTTCCAGGAACTTTATGAGCAGGGCAAGACTGTTATCGTCGTAACCCATGAGCCCGATATTGATGCCTACGCCAAGAGCCACATCGTGGTGAAGGATGGCCGCATCCTCAAGTACGAGGTTTAAACCACAACCCATTAGATGTCGTGCGGTATGGCTGATGCTGAGCAAGATACGATAGATGGAACGGTTGTCGGAATTGTGTTTCGCAACGACGAGACCGGCTATTCCGTTTTGCGTGTCGCGGGTGCTGATGACGGTGCTTTCAGCCTTAAAAAGCCCGAAGCCATTGTTGTTGGTGTTTGTGGTGCCGTTTGGGAGGGCGAGGACCTTCATGCCGTCGGTGAATGGGTTACGGACAAGATACACGGACGGCAGTTCAAGGCGAGGGAGATAACCTGCGCCACGCCGCGCTCGGCCACAGGAATTGAACGCTATCTCGCCTCAGGCCTCATAAAGGGGATTGGGCCTGAATACGCTAAGCGGATCGTCGCGAAGTTCGGAGAGGATACCATCGACATCCTTGACCGCCAGTCTGCACGTCTCTGCGAAGTGCCGGGTATCGGCGCGACGCGTCTCGCGAAGATAAAGAAGAGTTGGGAGAGCGAGCGCGGGACGCGCGAAGTGATGATATTCACCCAGTCCTACGGTATATCTGTAGCAAAGACGGCGAAGATATACCGCAAGTACGGTCCGGACTCGATTGCGATAATAAAGTCCGATCCTTACCGCCTCTGTCGTGACATCTGGGGAATCGGCTTTGCGACGGCGGACAAGATTGCGATGTCCGTAGGCATGGCGAAAGATGCTCCGGAACGCGCCCGTGCGGCGATAATCCACACTCTTCAGACCGAGGCGGACGATTTCGGGCACTGCTGGACTTCCGAGCCGGAACTTCTTCTCCATGCGAACGAGCTTGTCGATATCTCGGTTGAGAAACTTTCCGAAGCTCTTAAGATGGAGCTTGCGGATGGTCGCGTGATTGTTGAGCGTGAAGGTACGGTGCTGACCGCAGAGGATACGTTAAATGATGCCGATGGTGGAATGCGTCGCGTGTACCTTGCTGATCTCTACTGGTCGGAGCGGCGTGTTGCGCGGAAGATGCGCACGTTGATATCGTCCGCAAGATCCTTTGATGCGATAGATCCAGAGAGGGCGATATCCTGGTGGGAAGGGAAGAGCGGTTTCCGCCTTGCCCCGGCTCAGGAACGCGCCGTTCGCACATCACTCGAAAACAAGGTGAGCATAATAACAGGCGGCCCCGGCGTCGGGAAAACCACAATCATCCGCGCCCTTGTGGACATTTATTGCGCCCGCAAAAACTCGAAGGGACAGACCCTTATCTCAGTCCAGACCGCCGCCCCGACCGGGCGGGCGGCGAAACGCCTTTCAGAGTCGACAGGCGCACCTTCCCAGACGGTCCACCGCCTGTTGAAGTACAATCCGCAGACGCGCAGGTTTACCTACGATTCGGAAAATCCCCTGACCGGGGACGTGTTTGTGTTCGACGAGACGTCCATGGTGGACATACGCCTAATGGACAGTCTCCTTGCCGCACTTCCGGAGACTGCCGTTCTGATTATCGTGGGTGATACCGATCAGCTGCCGAGTGTAGGTCCGGGAAACGTCCTGCACGACCTGATCGATTCCGGTGCGGTCGCGTGTTCGCGTCTCACCGAGATATTCCGTCAGGACAATTCCGGCCTCATCGTCCGCAACGCGCATCATGTGAACGCAGGTGAAGGGTTCGAGCTTCCGTCTTCCGGAGACGACAGCGACTTCTACTTTGTGGCCAACAACGACCCCGACAAGACGCTTGCATTCGTTCTCGATTTCATGACGAACCGCATTCCGCGGAAGTTTCGCATGGATCCGATGACGGATGTGCAGGTGCTTTCTCCCATGCGGCGAAATGCGCTCGGCACGGAGAACCTGAACCAGCTTCTCCAGAAGCGCCTGAATCCGGAAGGGCCGTCCGTACATCGCGGTGCCATGCTCTTCCGCAAGGGCGACCGCGTGATGCAGCTAAGGAACAACTACGACAAGGATGTGTTCAACGGGGACGTCGGGTTTGTCGCGGACGCATATCCTGAAGACCGCAAGCTTGTGGTGCTGTTCGACGGAAGACCTGTGGAGTACTCGTCCGGTGATCTTGACGAACTGACGCTTGCCTATGCGACCACGATCCACAAATCGCAGGGAAGCGAATATCCCGCCGTCATCGTGCTTCTGCACAATCAGCACTACATGATGCTTCAGCGCAACCTGCTCTACACCGCGATAACGCGCGGCAAGAAGCTGGTGCTTGTCATCGGTTCCCGGTGGGCAGCAGGCAAGGCCATCGAGACGAATACTGTGAAGGGACGCCGCACCTCTCTCGCAGAGAGGCTTACCACCACTCCACACCTCCACCTTTAATCTTTTGCAGTATGCTAGAAGGGTCTGTCCCTGCGTTGGTGGACGTATAAGTTGCGCCCCTTCCGCTTGTGATGGAATGTTCTCGCCCTGATTCCTTGTACCAAAGATGTGGATATATTCTGAGACGGTTTTGTATGTAACGCCGTAACGGACTGCAAATTATGTTTTTGGGGTGGAATCAGAGTTTGCTGTTGTTTCAAAAAAGTGTATAACATCCGCTCGTATCCTATATTGTATTGTAACTGCAAGAGAAAGACAAGGAAATGAAACCAAATGCAGGTAATCGGTTAGTCGGATGGGCGGCTTTAGCCCGCACATCCGACTAACCGATTACGAAAGTGGGAAGAAATTTCATGGAGAGTGAAATTTGTTTATGATATAATCATCGGAAAGTTTTTTGGAGTCAAATAAAATGAAGTGGACCAAGACATTTATCCAGACATTGAGAGAGAATCCGCAGGATGCGGAGATCGATTCGCACAAGCTGCTCGTAAGAGCCGGCATCTGCCGTAAGACGGCGTCCGGGCTTTTCACGTTCATGCCGCTCGGCATACGCACTCTCCGCAAGATCGAGAACATCGTGCGCGAGGAGATGGATGCCGCTGGTGCGCTTGAGATTCTCATGCCCGCGCTGCAGCCCGCCGAACTTTGGCAGAAGACCGGCCGTTGGGATACGATGGGCGCGAACATGTTCCGCCTCAAGGACCGCGCCGAGCGCATGATGGCCATGGGACCGACCGCAGAGGAGGAGGTCACGGATCTCATGACGAATGCGATATCCTCCTACCGTCAGCTTCCCGTCACGGTCTACCAGATCCAGACGAAGTTCCGTGACGAGACTCGTCCGCGTTTCGGTCTGATGCGCTCGAAGGAGTTCATCATGAAGGATGCGTACAGCTTCGACACCGATGCCGAAGGTGCGGACAAGAGCTACTGGACGATGTACAAGGCGTATGAGCGCATTTTCGCCCGTTGCGGCCTTAAGGCAACACCCGTGCAGGCTGATGGTGGAGACATGGGCGACAGCATGACGCACGAGTTCCATGCACTTGCAGACGCGGGCGAGGACGGGATCGCGTCCTGCCCCGTGTGTGGATATGCCGCAAACCTCGAGCGCGCAGAGCGCAAGTTCGAGCCTGTCGCAGACCCTGACTGCCCCGCGTTTTCTGAAGTCCACACCCCCGGCGCGAAGACCATCGAGCAGGTTTCGGCGTTCATGGGAGTTCCCGGTTCGGCGTTCGTGAAGTCGCTCGTCTATTCCGTGGATGGCAAGCCTGTGATGGTGTGCGTGCCCGGCGACCGTGACGTGAACGACGTTAAGCTCAAGCGCTTCCTCGGTGCGCAGAAGGTGGAGCTCGCCGGATTCGACATGGTTCTTGAGGCCGCCGGCGCGAATGCCGGTTCCGTCGGGCCGGTCAAGCCTGCGGACGGCGCCCTCCGCATCGTGGCGGACATCTCGCTCAAGTTCGCGAAGGGTCGTATCGTCGGCGCGAACAAGGACGACTACCATCTCAAGGATGTCGATTTCACCCGCGATGTAAAGATCGCCGAATCCGATTTCGCCGATTTGATCGTGTGCGGCTCCGGAGACGCCTGCCCGAAGTGCGGCAAGACGATGGAGCTTAAGCGCGGCATTGAGGTCGGGCAGGTGTTCAAGCTCGGCACGAAGTACACGCAGGCGTTCAACACCGTCTATAAGGACGAAGAGGCGAACGACAAGCTCTGCATCATGGGCTGCTACGGCGTTGGCGTTACGCGTACGCTTCAGGCTGTCATCGAACAGAGTCATGACAAAGACGGCATAATCTGGCCCGCATCCATCTCCCCGTATCAGGTGGTGATCGATCTTCTTGATCCGGACGATGCCGAGGTCGTGAAGGTTGCGGACGAGCTTGAGGCAAAGCTTGAGGCGATGGGCGTGGATGTGATCGTCGACGACCGTGCGGAGCGTCCCGGCGTCAAGTTCAAGGATGCGGACCTCATCGGGTTCACCGTGCGCGCTGTCGTCGGACGCAAGGGACTCGACAAGGGCGGCATCGAGATCAAGCGGCGCAGCGAAGACAAGTCCCAGATGAAAATCGTTCCACCGGAGGAGGCTGTGTCCGCAATCACGGACGCGCTTGCCTGATCATGCCGCTGTACGTTTACGAGGCGAAGGAAGGCGACTGTGAGCGCTGCCGCGGCGGATTCGAGATTTCGCAGTCCATAAAGGATGCGAAACTCTCGGAGTGTCCGGACTGCGGTGCGCCGGTCATCCGTGTGATACAGGCACCCGCGCTTGGACATTCCAAGACGGATCTCAACTACCGGGCGAAACGCGCCGGGTTCCATGCGCTCAAACGCGTCCAGAAGGGCGAGTACGAGAAGATCTACTGAGAGGCGCAAGATGAAACTGCTTGTCCTGAACGGTCCAAACCTGAACATGCTCGGCATCCGCGAGCCTGCGCTCTACGGAAGCCGCAGCTATGCGGATCTCGTGAGGTTCATCGAAGATACGGCGAAGGATGCAGGGATTGAGGTTGAGGTCTTCCAGTCGAACCATGAAGGGGCGCTTGTAGATCGCATTCAGGCGGCGATGGGCGCGTTCGACGGGTTGGTGGTGAACGCGGCGGCATATACGCACACTTCGGTCGCGATACATGATGCGCTCAAGGCTGTCGGACTTCCTGTTGTTGAGGTGCACCTTACCGATCCTGAAACGCGCGAACCGTTCCGCCATGTATCGTACGTGAAGCCCGCTGCGCTTGTGACGTTCGCCGGTTATGGCTTCGATTCGTATGCCCGTGCGATCAGGTTTCTGTCGGAATCACTTTCATCAAAATAGATACGGGATTTGAAATGGCGATTGACGTAAAAGAGCTGATGGCGAAGGTGGGGAAGATCCGGATCCTCACGAACCGTCTCATCGACGACCAGCTTAGCGGCGACTACCATTCCACGTTCAAGGGACAGGGCGTTGAATTTGACGAGGTGCGTCCGTATGTGCCCGGCGACGACGTGCGCACAATCGACTGGAATATGACGGCGCGTACCGGACAGCCGTTCATCAAGCGTTTCAGCGAAGAGCGCGAGCTTACGGTTCTTTTTCTCGTGGACATTTCCGGTTCCCAGACCTACGGCAGCGTTTCGCGTTCCAAGGCGGAGCTTGCCGCCGAGGTGACCGCGCTCCTCGCGCTTACGGCGATAAAGAACCAGGATAAGATCGGTCTTATCCTTTTCTCAGACAAGATTGTGAAGTACATTCCGCCGCGCAAGGGGCGTCAGCCTGTGATGCGCATCGTGCGAGAAGTGCTTGCCGCAGAGGATGAAGCGACTGGCAGAACGGATCTTGCAGGTGCGATACGGTTCCTGAACGGTGTCCAGAAGCGCAAATGCGTGGTGTTTCTTGTTTCGGACTTCCAGGATGCCGGATACGAAAAGCTGTTGCGCGTCGTTGCGCGTCGGCATGATGTTGTGTGCGTTTCGGTCAGCGATCCTGCAGAGCGCCAGCTTCCCGATGCAGGTCTTGCGGAACTTGAGGATCCCGAGACGGGCGAACTTGTGCTTGTGGATACTTCGGACAGAAGCGTCCGCGCCGCGTTCGCGGAAAAGGCGGCAGAGGAAGAGGCTACCTTGCTTCGCTTCTTCAACAGAAGCGGTATAGACCATGTGGAGCTTTCGACCGACAAGCCCTACATCAACGCCGTAAGGGCTCTCTTCCAGCGCCGCGCCCGCAAAAGGTAGCAAGGCTCCAGAAAAAAAAAATAAATTCCTGCAAACGGTTCTCTTCCCATGTGCATCTAAACGGATGTACAATATACAGCAATGGAGATTGCGGAAGAGATCAGTACGTGTCCAGAATCGGGGGCGCGGCGGCTGATTGCCGAATATGGCGATCGGCTCTATGATACTGCCTTTCGCCTGTGTCAGGACGAATCTGCCGCCCGAGACCTTGTGAACCGCACCCTTTGGCGCGCAATTGAACGAATCGGGCTTTTCTCAGGTGCGTCGTCGATGTACACATGGCTTTATTCCATTCTTGTAAATTTCTGGAGGATGGATCTGCGGCAGAAAAAGAAAATGGATATTCTGCTTTTTCAGGATGAGATGCCGGATTGTCCAGATGAACGACCAGATCCTGCCGAGGCGCTTGCTGCAAAAGCAGACTCAGAGGCAATCCGTAACGCCATTGCTGAACTGCCAGAATACTATCGTGTTGTAGTGGTTTTTCGCTATTTTGAGGATATGTCCGTTCCTGAGATTGCCGTGGTTTTGGGGATTCCTGAAGGAACGGTGAAATTTCGTCTGCACAAGGCCAAGAATATGATGCGTCGTAAATTAGCGCAAACGATTGATAATTTGCCTGCATCTAAGAAGAAGGAGAGACGATAGACAGATGAACTGTATGGAAACAAGAGCGCTTGTGGAAGATGCGCTTGATGAGACGCTTTCGGGAAACCAAAAGCGAGCTCTAGACTTGCATCTTTCACGTTGTGACGGTTGCAGAGCGTATTTTGCTGCTGAACGGAATGAACATCGCCGTTGGTTCAAGGCGATGAATGAGCCTTATGCTCGGCGCCGTCTGCCCGATGGCTTTGCGGATAATTTTGTCGCTGCAATAGCAAATGCCAATGCCGTGCCTCAGAGAAGGTGGGCGTTTGTCGGGCTGTTCCGCAGAATCGCCGCCGTAGTTGCGGCAATGCTGCTGTTTGCGGGTCTCACGTATGCGGCTGTCGTGGCTGTTGAAGAATTAGGCGGTAGTGAGGACGAAAAGGCGGTTGTCGAGTTGAAATTGCCAGAATCTTCCAATGTTCCTGAAAATGACCATTTTTCTGAGGATATGATATCAGATGAAGAGGTTTTATCGTCCAAGACTTCGTTATCTATATCACCTGAACAGCAGACGGGAGGTTCAAACATGATAAAACCAAAGGCGGCGGCAGCCGCATTTTCCGTTGCAATGGCATCAATGGCGGTTATGGCATCCTACAATTCGTTGGCACCATATACCAACACGGAAAACACCGATTTTTGGGATACACGCGGCTATGATGTGACACCCGAGTCGTCAAGTGCCGGTGTCTGCGGAACCGCGTTGAACCGTCTGGTGCGAACGGAAGCGATATCGGATAACATCATTAACTCATTCCGTCGCATAGGGTTGATAGGGATGATAATCACATTTCGTTGAGTTTTACAGGAAAGGCATATAACATGAAAACGATCATCTTCTCATTTTCGGTTTTTGCGGTGCTGGCATGCGGTGTGCTGAACGCAGCGCCTGTCGTGTCAGATGTCAAGATGTCCCAGAATCCAGGTACATGTCTTGTCACGGTCACGTACAAGCTGTCAGGCGATCCAGGTGTGATAACCTTGGACATTCAGACGAACTGTACGGACGGGGCTGAAACCAAGTGGGTCTCGATCGGACCGGAAAACATGAAGGGTTTCGGCGGCGATGTGCATCAGGTCGTTCAGCCGACCGCCGAAGATGAAGTTCGCACAATCCATTGGTCGCCGGAAACATATTGGCCGGGACCGCCCAAGATGGCAGGAGCCACACGTGCGGTCGTAACGGCATGGGCGACGAATGCGCCGCCGGACTATATGATTGTGCATCTCATCGAACCCTATGATGTAACCTACTATCCGCATGTCGAGATGGTGCCCGGAGGAATTACGAATATCAAATACAAGGGCGAATACATGCCGTTCCGCAAGATTCCCGCCAAAGGCGTAATCTGGTGGGCGGGAATGCCGACGAACCACAAAAACTACCATGAGGCGTCGAAGTTGCATCGGGTGATGCTGACCGAAGATTATTACATGGGCGTCTATGAGGTTACGGTTGCACAATATGATGCGATAATGAATGGCGCTCCAAACGACAGCCGCATTCCCCAGAACTGGATTTCCAGCGAAAACTACCGTGGTTCGACAAAGGGACTTTATTGGCCTGCGTACAACGAGGACGGGACGTTCAATTATGAGAAGTCACGTGAAGTCGACGAGACGTCCATCTGCGGAAAACTGCGTAACAAGTTCAATATGGAATTTGACTTGCCGACAGAGCATCAGTGGGAATATGCCTGCCGCGCAGGGAGCCCGGGTACGGTCTATACCGACACGCTACCTACGCTCAGTTTTATGGATAGAACCGTTGCCGAACGTATTTGCCGTTCTGCATACAACGACGAGACGGCAGATTGTGAAGGGTTGATCGGAGTATATGCAACCGTTGGTTCATACGAGCCGAATGCATGGGGATTGTACGATATGCTCGGCAATGTGCATGAAGCATGTGTTGATTGGTCTGAAAAATGGAGTTCCGTATATCCAGACGATAACAAAATATACGTGGATCCGGTTGGACCGGAGCGTGGCGAGAAGACAAAACGGATTTACCGTGGATACCGGGCAAATGATACTGCTGGCGAATCCGTCTTTGGAATATCCATAAGTGGCCGTATTCAAATGGATCGTGCTTGGGATACGGCCTGGGGTAATGAGGGTGCAAGGCTTTGCGTTACTTTGCATTGAGGAGTGTACCTGTTATGATAAAAAATGCCCTGTTCGCGGTTTCTGTATTTCAATTGCTAGCGCTTAATGCCGGATATGAGTTGTATGTTGCCGATTCCTGTTCGCCTTTTTCCGCCGATGGAAAATATAATGAATATGCTTATGTAGGCTATGACTGGTCCGAGTCGTTTTTGGTGTTGGATCGGGAAAACAGCGTTACAAACGGACTCTTTGAGCCGGTAGGTAAGCCGTTTTCGGATTTGAAGACGCAAGGGGGCGTGTTTACGGACGGGGACAATCTATGCGTAGCCGTCCTTGCGCCATGTTCGGAACAGCAGATTCCGACCGTAGGAGACGGCGCAGGCGTTGCCATATCCGCAGATGGTCGGACATTGTTGGTTGCGGAATGTAATCTTCATGGGAAATGCACTGTTTCGCGTATCGGAGAGGACGGAGTGCGGACTCCGCTGACGAAGTCCGGCGTAAAGGCAGGCGTATCTTCGGGCAAGCATTCGTTTGGAGTTGAGCTCGTCATTCCTTTTGACGTTATAGGATGTAAACCCGGGAGGCAGGGTTGTGTGTGGCGGTGCAACATCTATCGCACAGGGCCCAGTTGCGGAGGAATGAGTTCATGGGCTCCTGTTCAGGGAGATATATTCAATCCAGATCGTTTCGGACGCATTGTCTTCGGTTCTCGCAAAAGTGGAGGAGAAGTTATGCTTC